>JBDHHL010000010.1:0-23786 GCA_039589375.1 Gemmatimonadota bacterium
GGGTCGTGCCGTACTGACCGAAAAGGACCACCCGTCCGGAACGGACCGGGTGGCAGAGGTCGCGAAGCGGCAAGACTTCGCGGACTTCGCCTGGATCGTCAATTTCCAGGGCGACGAGCCGTTCCTGCCGCCGAGGGCGGCACGCGCGGTGGTTCAGAGCGTCCAATCGGGCTGGGATGTGGGAACGGCCGCGGTCCCGATCTACAACACGGAGGAGTGGGAGGATCCCTCGGTGGTGAAGGTGGTTCGGGACGACAAGGGCGGAGCGCTGTATTTCAGCCGTGCGCCCATCCCATACAACGGAACAGGCAGGGCAGCAGAGCAGCTGCCGTTGCTGCGGCATGTGGGGATTTACGCGTTCAGGCGAACGGCCCTGCAGCAGGCGACGGCGCTCGCCAGACACCCGTTGGAAGAGCGTGAGGGGCTGGAACAGTTGCGCTGGCTTGCGGCGGGGCTGCGCATCGGAGTGGCGGTCGTCGATGGCGGCGGCCCCGGGATAGACACGCAGGACGATCTGGTGCGGGCCGAACAGATCCTGGGGGGGAGGGAAGATTCGACATGAGTGAACGGTCTGGGCCTGCCAAGATGATCTTTGTCACCGGCGGCGTAGTCTCCGCACTGGGCAAGGGGATCGCCGCCGCTTCGCTTGGCAGGTTGCTCGTCGCGCGTGGTTTAGCCGTCACGATCCAGAAGTTCGACCCGTACATCAACGTAGATCCGGGGACGCTGTCGCCGTTCCAGCACGGCGAAGTCTACGTCACCGATGACGGTGCGGAGACGGACCTGGACCTCGGTCACTATGAGCGGTTCATCGAGGAGTCGCTCTCACAGGCCAACAACGTGACGACGGGCCGGGTCTACCAGAACGTGATCACGAAGGAGCGGCGAGGCGAGTACCTGGGGTCCACGGTCCAGGTGATTCCGCACATCACGGACGAGATCAAGGCGATGATCCGGCGGTTGACCCCGAACCACGACGTGGTGATCACCGAGATCGGTGGGACGGTCGGCGACATCGAGTCGCTGCCGTTCCTCGAGGCTATTCGCCAGCTTCGCAGCGACGTCGGGCCCGAGCACACGCTGTTCGTCCACCTGACGCTCGTGCCTTACATGGCCGCCGCCGGCGAGCTGAAGACCAAGCCGACCCAGCACTCTGTGCGCGAGTTGATGGAGATCGGGATCATGCCGGACATCCTGATCTGCCGGACCGAGCACGAGCTGACGGAGGAGTTGCGCCGCAAGATCGCACTGTTCTGCAACGTGAAGACGGAGGCTGTGATCGAGGCGCGGGATGCGGGGTCGATCTACGAAGTGCCGCTCGTATTCCACCGGCAGGGGCTCGACGAGCTGGTCGTAGACAAACTCCGACTGGACGTCCCGGCACCGGATCTGACCGCGTGGCGCCGCCTTGTCGAGCGGGTGAATGACCCGAAGCAAGGCACTGTGCGGATCGCGATTGTGGGCAAGTACACCGAGCTTGTGGACTCCTACAAGTCGATCAACGAAGCGCTCGTCCACGGGGGGATCGCGAACGACGTTCGGGTGGACATCGACTGGCTGACCTCCGAAGACATCAATGGCCCCGAAGATGCCAATTTTCTAGCCGACTACGATGGCCTGTTGGTCCCCGGCGGATTCGGTGTACGAGGAGTCGAGGGAATGGTCTGGGCCGTTCATTGGGCCCGTGAGAAAGGCTTGCCCTTCTTCGGGATCTGCCTGGGCCTACAGTCGGCGATCATCGAGTTCGCGAGGAACATCTGTAACCTGGAGGATTCCCACTCGCGAGAGTTCGCTCCGGAATGCGCCGACCCGGTCGTGTCGCTCATGGACTCGCAACGGCAGGTAACCGACATGGGCGGCACCATGCGCCTGGGAGCGTACCCTTGTCGGCTGGCGCCAAACTCGCGGGCGGCGGCGATCTATGGGCAAAGCGAGATCAGCGAGCGGCACCGTCACCGCTACGAGGTCAACAACGCGTACCGAGAGGTTCTGTCCGAGCACGGAATGCTCATGGCTGGCCTTTCACCGGACGGTATGTTGGTGGAAGTGATCGAGCTGACGGGTCACCCGTGGTACATCGCAACGCAGTTTCACCCCGAGTTGAAGTCACGACCGGCGCACCCGCACCCGCTCTTCGCCTCGTTCATCGAGGCCGCGGTGCAGCACCGCGATCAGCGGCGAGCGGGCGAAGTCCAGGCGGTCGGGGTCGGGGAGTGACGGAGGCGCGAGCGAATGCGTGACCCCGTACCCCTGTTCCAGCCGGGTGGCGGCTTCTTCCTGATCGCCGGGCCGTGTGTGCTCGAGGATGAGAGCACCAACCTGACGGTGGCCGAAGAGGTCGCGCGGCTCGGCGAGCGCTTTTCCATCCCGGTGTTATTCAAAGCCTCGTTCGACAAGGCGAATCGCAGCAGTCTCGCATCGCCGCGCGGGCCGGGGCTGGAAGCAGGCCTTCGCCTTCTGGAGCAAGTGAAGTCCGAGGCGGGCGTGTCTACGACGACCGACGTACACCTCCCGGAGCAGGCGCAGCCAGCCGCTGAGGTCGTGGACGTCATCCAGATACCGGCGTTCCTTTGCAGGCAGACGGACCTGGCCGTGGCGGCCGGGAGCACCGGCCGGCCGGTGAACTTGAAGAAAGGGCAGTGGATGGCTCCGCAGGACATGGCGAACCAGGTCCAGAAGGCGCGCGATAGTGGAGCCGCCGGCGTCGCCGTCACGGAGCGAGGCACTGCTCTTGGCTATCACAACCTCGTGGTCGACATGCGCTCGTTCTCGCTCATCAAGGACGCGTGCGGCTGCCCGGCGGTCTTCGATGCCAGCCATTCGGTTCAGCTGCCCGGCGCTGCGGGTAACATGAGTGGGGGAGAGCCCCGCCACATCCAGACGCTGGCCGGCGCCGCGGTCGCTGCGGGAGCCGACGCTCTGTTCGTCGAGGTGCACCCGGAACCTTCTCGGGCCCTGTCGGATGCCGCGAGCATGCTGAGGTTAGACCAGCTCGAGCGACTTCTCGGACGGGTCCTGGCGGTGCGTGAGGCTCTGGAAGCCGCGCAGGAGGCGCTCGATGTCTGAGGCACCAGCGATCCCTAGCGATGTCGCCGGCGCGGTGGGATTGGTGATCCTGGATGTGGACGGCGTGATGACCGACGGCGGAATCTACTTGGGCGCCTCGGAATCGGGCGAAAGAACCGAGATGAAGCGGTTCGAGATCACGGACGGACTGGGCGTCGTGATGCTCCAGAAGGCCGGCATCGAGGTCGCTATCGTCACGGGCCGTCGCTCGGAAGTCGTCGCGATGCGGGCCCGTGAATTGAACATCGAGGATGTGCATCAGGATCCAAAGGCTCGCAAGCTGCCGGTCGTGCGCGAGATGCTCGAGAGCAGAGGGCTCGAGTGGGAGAACGCGGCGTTCCTGTCGGACGATCTCGCCGATATCCCGGTGCTGCGCCGGGTGGGGTTGCCGGTGGCAGTGGCCAACGCCGTTCCGGAGGTGCGCTCGATCGCGCGCTGGCGGACGAGCAAACCGGGTGGTAACGGCGCGGTGCGCGAGTTCGCCGAGGCGCTTCTGAAAGCGCGGGGCGAATGGGATACGGTTCTCGACAGCTATCTGCAGGAACGCGAGGAGGACGATGGAGCGGCATGAGCTGATCGACACCGCCCGGCGCGTTCTCCGCTTGGAAGGCGATGCCGTGCTCAGGCTCGAGGGCCGCATAGGCGACGAGTTCGCCCGCGCCGCGGAGATGCTGGCAGGACTCAAGGGTCGAGCGATCGTAACCGGCCTTGGCAAGTCCGGCATTATCGCGCGAAAGATAGCGGCCACGCTCACGTCGACGGGCACCCCGGCGCTGTTCCTCCACCCCGTAGAGGGCGTGCACGGCGACCTGGGGTTGGTGCTGCGTGAGGATCTACTGATCGTGATCTCGAAGAGCGGCGAGTCGGACGAACTGCACGATCTGCTCCAGGTCGTGAAACGTCTCGGCGTACCGATCATCTGCCTCGTTGGCAAGGTGCGGTCAGCCCTGGCCAGCGAGTCTGATGTCGTCCTGGATGTAGCGGTGGAAGAGGAGGCTTGTCCGCACGACTTGGCGCCGACGGCCAGCACGACCGCGGCCCTCGCGATGGGAGACGCGCTGGCGGTGGCGACGCTCACGCTCAAAGGCTTTTCGGCCGACGACTTCGCCATGCTGCACCCCGGCGGCGCTCTGGGCCGGCAGTTGCTGCGAGTGGCGGACGTGATGGTGACAGACCCGGACAGCGTGCCGTCCCTACCGCCCGACGCCACGCTGCGGGAGGCGATGCTCGAGATCGCGCACAAGCGCGGGACGGTGACGGTCGTCGACGAGGCGCAGCGGATCGTCGGCGTGATCACCGCCGGGGATCTCACCCGCTTCGTCGACAGCAACGAAGAGTTCTTCCACCGCCACGTGCGGGAGGCGATGAACGAAGACCCAAAGACGGTCACCGGGGACACGTTGGCGGCGGAAGCCGTCTTTCTGATGGAGAAGTACGGGATAATGGCGTTGCCGGTGCGGGACGGCGATAGACGTCTGACCGGCATCGTGCATTTGCACGATCTGATGCGGGCACGAGTGGTATGAACAGGAAATTGATTGGACGGATTCTCGTTGTGGCCTGTCTCTCAGCGCTGACGGCCTGCGGCGATAGCGGGGAGCCGCCGCTGGTAGCGGAAGACGTGCTGAGCCTGAACGAGGAAGCGAACCAGGTCGTTTTCGGTCTGGAACACTGGGTGACGTCCGAGGGGATCCGCCGCGCCCGCGTAGACGCGGATACGGCCTTCTTCATTGAAGACAGGGCACAGGTGGAGCTGCGCGTGATGCACGTCGTGTTCTTCGACGCGGCCGGCGACACCACGTCGATCCTGACCTCCGTAACAGGGACCTACGACTGGAACACCCAGGACATGGTCGCGGAGCAGGACGTCGTGGTCGTCAACCCGAGGGACGGGGCCCGCGTCGAGACCTCGATCCTCTACTACAATCGCGCCGAGGACCGGATCTGGGGCGACCAGCCGACCAAGATGTGGAAGTCTGACGGAACGGTCGTAGAGGGGACGGCGTTCGAGACGAACTCGCGGATGGACGATGTGGAACTCACGGCGCTGCGGGTGGTTCAACGCGGCGGGCAACCGCCCAGCCCGCAACCTCAACGTGAGCCGTGAGATGCATCCGCTGCTCTCGGTTCGCGCACTCGCCGCGGTCGTCGTCTTCGCGTTTCCACAGGCACCGCAGCAAGTGAGCTGTGATTGGGAGGTGGTGGGGTTGAATCCCGACAGGTCCGCGCGGATCCTGACTCTGCCCGAGGGCGGCTCGAGATGGGACCTCGGCGGCGGAGTCGAGGCCATTTGCGGCAGCAAGTGGATGAGGGCGGACAGCGTGAGTTGGTATGAGGATGCCGGCATCTTGTATCTGTTCGGCGACGTGCAATACCGCGACGAAGGTCGCTCGATGAACTCGGAGCGCGCGACCTACTATCAGGTCGAGGATAGGGTCGAGTGCGAAGGGAACGTGCGGTTGACGGACGAAGCAGGGCGTTCCAAGCTCAGCGCGGACTCGCTCGACTACTACCCGCTGAATGCGAACCGAGCGAGCGAGCGCATGGTGGCGCGTAGTCGCCCTCATCTGACGTTCTACGCCGATACCGTGGGCAGCGGGGCCGCGGCCCCCTTCGAGGTCGATGCCGACGTGCTGTACATCCACGGGGATTCGGCGGTTGCCGGCGTAGGTTCGGTCGTCGCCACGCGAGGCGATCTGGAGGCGTTCTCGGACTCGATGGACCTCGACCTCGCCACCGGCGAGCTTTGGCTGTTGGGCGAGAGCCCGCGTGTCGAGGCCAGTGAGATGCTGCTACAGGGTGACTCGATCCTGATATTGATGATCGGGAATCAGGTGCGCGAAATCCAATCGTGGCCGGATGCATCCGCTCTGAGCGATAACCTCGCGCTGGAGGCACCGTCGCTACGGCTTTTCGTGGACGGCGAGGAGATAGCCCGCGCTGTGGCATCGGCGGGCAACCCGGCACGAACCGGTGCGGTCGATTTGGCCGGCCGTGCCCCGTGGGCGCGAAGCGTGTCCGAAGAGTACTCGCTCGTTGCCGATTCCATCGACATCCTGCGCCCGGGCGGTCGGCTGGAGCAGGTGGTCGCCGTCGGTCGAGCGCGGGCGAACACGTTTCATCCCTCTGTGGCGGCCGACTCGATGCTGGGCGACGATTGGCTGGAAGGAGACACGATCACGGGCTATTTCGCGGCGCTCGATACATCGCTCGTTCGTGGCCAGGCCCCCGAGCTCGAGCGACTGGCGGCCGCGAGCAACGCCAGAGCCTTGTACCACATCGTCGATGCGGGACAGCAAACGGGGACCGACCACCCGGCGGTGAACTACGTGATAGGCAATCTGGTGACGCTGTTCCTTGTGAACGGCGAGGTCCAGGAAGCGCACGTCGTCGGGCCGAGCATCGGTGTATACTTGGAGCCCGTGCCGGCTGGGGCTGTTACGGACACGTCCGTCGTCCCGCCGGATACGTCTACTATCCCCCCAGACACCTTGGGTGCTAGAGCCGACACGACGCGCACCATGCGCGGGGAGAACGAGCCCGGATGACCGGGGGAGCCGACTTTCGCGCTTTCGTGCAGGGCCTGCCTGCGCGCGATGCACCGCTGCTGATCGCGTTGGGCGAGATAGTGAGAGGGGCGGATGGAGAAGGGCGCTTTCCGCGCGAGCGGCTGGCGGCGGCGTTTCGCGACTCCTACGTGGCCCACTACGGCCAGGTAGCCCAGGACGGCTCGCCGGAAAGCCGCCGTCTGTTCGAGATTCGTCAGATGACATCGGCCGAGGTCAACAAGTACCTCGGCGAGCAAATATTGGCGCGGCTGGCGGCGGAAGGCTGGCTGGAAGTGGACGTCGAAGATAGGGGCGTCGCTTTGCCCGGCGAAGTCTGGACGTTGATAAGCGCCGACCGCGCCGGATTCGCCGACCTGGTGGAGAGCGAGATCGATCGGCGGCTGGGGGCTTCGGCGCTGGCAGCACCCGGCGCCGATCTGGAAGTCGGTGGCAGTCGGCTGTCGACCGACGGTCTGGTCAAAATCTACAAGAAGAGAAGGGTGGTTGATGAGGTCGACATCGAGCTGACTCAAGGGGAAATCGTGGGCCTGCTGGGACCGAACGGGGCTGGCAAGACCACGACGTTCTACATGATGGTCGGCCTCGTGTCGCCCGATGCGGGCGAGGTCCACCTGGATGGTCGGCCGTTGACGAACGTCCCGATGTACAGGAGGGCGCGTCTCGGTCTCGGCTATCTGGCACAGGAGCCGTCCGTGTTCCGCAGACTCACGGTCGAGCAGAACATCATGGCGATTCTGCAAACGCTGCCGATTCCCGACACGGAGCGTAAGGAGCGTCTGGAGGGTCTGCTGGACGAGCTTTCGATCAAGCACCTGCGCAAGAGCAAGGCCTACTCTCTCTCTGGCGGAGAGCGGCGTCGGCTCGAGATCACGAGAGCGCTGGTGACGGACCCGAAGTTCATGCTATTGGATGAGCCGTTCGCCGGCATCGATCCGATCGCGGTGGATGACATCCAACGTATCGTGGCGGATCTGAAGCAACGCGGCTTGGGCGTACTGATCACGGACCACAACGTCAGGGAAACGCTTTCGATAACTGACCGCGCCTACATCATGTTCGACGGCCGAATCCACATCGAAGGTACGTCCGAAGAACTGGTTAACGATCCGCAGGCGCGTAAGTTATATTTGGGAGAGGACTTCCGGCTCTAGGAAGGGATGGGAGATGAAGGTTGGTCTGCAGCAGAGCGTGAGACTAGGGCAGGAGCTGAGGATTAATCCTCGCCTGTATCAGGCGATGGATCTCCTCTATATGCCGCTTCTGGACCTGCAGCAGCACCTGAAACAAGAGCTTGTCGCGAATCCGTTCTTGGAGCTCGTCGAGCCGACCGAAGATCCTGCCGACGATGCCAATGAGGAAGCCAAGGAGGACGAGAACGAGGTCGACTGGGAAGACATCCTTCTGGATGGCTTCGAGACAGGTGGCCGGCGCGAGGAATACGAAGAGCGGGAGTACTTCGAGCCGACCGCGGTCGCGACGCGAGATCTCTACGACCACCTGCGAGACCAAATCGCGCTGCTGCGTCTCGAGTTCCGCCAGATCGTGATCGCCGAGGAGATTATCGGCAACATAGACGAGTCCGGCTTCCTTACGTGTTCGGTCGAAGAAGTCGTCGAGTCGCTGAATCGTTGGCTGGAAAGCGACGAGGCCAGGCTGGCAGTCTTCGATGAAGAGGAGCCCTTCGGGCTGGACGAGGTAGAGGAAGTCCTGAGCGTCATCCAGGGTCTCGACCCGGCCGGCATCGGAGCGCGTGATCTGCGCGAGTGCCTGCTACTGCAGCTTCGCGACCATGAGTTGAACGATGGGCTGGTCTACGAGATTGTCGAGAAGCACTTCGACCAGCTGGTGAACCATCGCTGGGCCGAAATCTCGAAGGAGCTTGGTGTAAGCCCGCGGGAGGTGCAAAGCGCTGCGGACGAGATCGCGAAGCTCGACCCGAAGCCGGGCCTCCAGTACTCCGGCGGCGAAGGCAATTACATTATCGCCGACCTCGTGGTCGAGAAGGTAGACAGCGACTACATCGTCTTCCACAACGACACGGCGCTCCCACGCCTGAGGCTTTCGCGCTCCTACCGAGAGGTTGCGAGAGACAAGGCGAGCTTCAAAGGCGAGAACAAGGAGTTCATCTCCAACAAGCTCAACAACGCCAACTGGATGTTGCAGGCAATCGAGCAGCGTCGACAGACGATGCTCAAAGTGATGAACTTCATCGTCAATCGGCAGCGCGACTTCTTCGAAGAGGGGATCGAGCAGCTCAAGCCGCTCACGCTTCGCGAAGTAGCCGAAGTCATCAATATGCACGAGTCGACCGTCTCGCGCGTGACGAACCAGAAGTACGTCCAGACACCGCGAGGCGTTTTTCCGCTCAAGTTCTTCTTCTCGAGCGGTCTATCGACCGACTCGGGCGAAGATGTCTCGGCGCGCGGCATTAAGGCGCGGATCCAGAAGCTCGTCTCGGATGAAGATCCGAAGAAGCCGCTGACGGACCAGGCCATCGTCGACATTCTGAAGCGAGAAGGGATCAATATCGCCCGCCGTACGGTGGCCAAGTACCGCGATCAGCTTGGCGTACTCTCCGCACGTATGCGCAAGCGCGTATGAGTCAGGCGGCTATGACCGAGGGGCAATCGCCCGAACAACCCGGTCTACGCCGGGACTTCTCGGTCATCATCCCAGCGCTCAACGAGAAAGACAACATCCCCGAGCTGTTTCGCGAGATCGGCGAGACCTTCGAGCGCCACGGCCTGGACGGCGAGGTCATCTTCGTTGACGACGGCTCGACGGACGACTCGGAGGAGGTGGCCCGGCGCGAGGGTCGACAGCTGTCGCGATTCAAGTATGAACGGCACCGCCGCAATCTGGGCAAGACCGAGGCTCTCCTAACGGGAGCAGGCGTGTCGGATACCGACTGGCTCGTTCTGTTCGACGCGGACCTTCAGCACAGTCCCGAAGAGATACCTAGACTTCTCGCGAAAGCGGAGCAGGGATACGACATCGTCTGCGGGAGAAAGAAAGGGAAGTACAAAAAGCGAGTCGTCTCCGGCATCTACAATTGGCTTGCGCGAAAGGCGTTCCGCGTTCCGGTTCACGACCTCAACTCGATCAAGGTCTTCCGCAAGTCAGTCGTGGATGAGATCCACCTCCGTCATGACTGGCATCGCTTCTTCGTGGTCCTGGCACACGCGCGAGGGTATTCGGTCACCGAGATCGACGTGCAGCTTTACCCACGGCGAAAGGGCGATCCCAAGTACGGAGGGACTGGCCGCATCTTCGTCGGATTTCTGGATCTGGTCGCCGTCTGGTTCCTGCTGCTGTTCAGCCGCAAACCGATGCTGCTCTTCGGCGTCACCGGACTGGCGCTCCTGGGCATCGGGCTGCTGGTCGGCCTGGGGGCCATTGTGATGCGGTTGCTGGGCCAGGGGTTTCGCCCACTGCTGACGCTGGTAGTCCTGCTAGGTGTCGTGGGCGTCTCGCTGTTCGGGTTCGGTTTCGTGGCCGAACTCGTCGCCACCATGCGAGCGGAAGTCGACGATCTCCGTGAGATGGTCCGGAAGCTGAACGACAAGTTGAACGACGAGCGTCAGGGGGGCGACGAGAGGGAACGGGATGGCGGTGGCTGAGGAGCGGGTGGACGTCGGGCCTTTAGGGAAGCGGCTACTTTGGGCTATCGTGGCGTGTCTGATCGCGGCGCATGTAGTGGCGGCTTACCTGCTGTTCGACCCAAAGCCGTTCATAGGCGGTGACAACGCCGCCTACATGACCCTCGCCGAGTCGTTGGAGACAGGGCAGGGGTACCGCGACTTGTATCTTCCCGACGCTCCCAAGCATGCGCAGTATCCGCCCTTCTACCCGACGATTCTGGCCGTCACACGCGCGCTCGGCGGAGAGTTGATCGCCTTCAAGATCCTCTCGCTGATCTTCACTACTGCATCTGTCGTCTTCCTGTTCCTACTGGCCCGCAGTAGGCTCGGCTGGCTGGGCGGCCTGGCGATCATGACGCCCTTCGCCCTCAACCCCGTGCTGCTCTATTACTCGCACTGGGTGCTGTCCGAGGCGCCGTTCGTCCTGCTGACGCTGCTCGCGTTGTGGGCCTCAGAGGAGATGTTGACGTCGAATCGGAGGCTGACGCTAGCCGTCGCAGCGGCCTTGCTGGCGTATCTGACGCGGGCCGCGGGCCTGCCCTTACTGGTCGCGCTCGTCATAGCCCTGGGGTGGCGGCGGTCCTGGCGGAAACTGGCGTACGTCGGTGCCGCTATCGTGATCGTGGTAGGTGCCTGGTGGGTCTGGGGCAGGCTGGCGGCCTCGGGCAGCGCGCAGGTCTACTCCAGCAATCTCTTCCTCGTGAATCCTTATGCGCCGGAGCTGGGCTACGTCGGCCCCGCAGACCTTATCGCCCGCGCCTTCAACAACATCCGTCTGTATACCGTCGAGGTGTTGCCGCAGTCACTGGGCGGCGTGGGGTCGGGTGGCGGCCTGGCGCTCCTTCCACTGCTGGCTGCCCTGCTCATCGTGGCCCTCTCACTCATATCCTGGGTCCGCGACATTCGCCGGATTCGAGTCGTGGAGCTGTACACGGCTCTGTATGCTGCTCTGATCTGTCTGTGGCCGCAGGTCTGGACGGATCGAAGGTTCCTGCTGCCGCTGCTGCCGATCCTGATCCTGCAAGCCGCCGCTGGAATCGTCTGGTGTTTCGAGTTCCTGAGGGTCAAGCGCCCGGTCTGGGCGCTGCCCGCTCTGGGCGCGTTGCTGGTACTGCTCGCCGTCCCCGACCACGTGCGGTCAGTCGGCTTCAACCAGCGCTGCATGGGCTTCTATAGGCAGGGCGACCGGCTGGCCTGTTATCCGCCGCCGTGGCGCGCATTCGCGCAAACGGCGTTCTGGGTAAGGGAAAACACCGCTGAGGACGCGATCGTAGTCAACCGAAAGCCGCGGCTGTTCTACTATTTCTCCGGACGGCGCGGCGATGTGTACCCGTTCACGGCGGAGGACGACGAGATGCTGGCGTTCCTGGACGGAATCGGCGCGGACTACGTCGTCGTTGCGTGGTTGAGTCAGACGACGTCACGCTACCTGGTCCCGGTCATCCAGAGCATGCCAGAGCACTTCCAGCCCGTGCATCGAATCACGGACACCGAGCCGACAGCGTACGTGCTGGCCTATCGTCCAACTTCAGCATCGAGACTCGTCCCGGAAGAGCCCCGGAACGAGGAGGGGAGCTAGCATGGAGCGTCGGCCGCGGGTGCTCGTGTTGCTCGGGACACGCCCGGAGGCGATCAAACTGGCGCCGGTGGTGCGGGCGCTGCGTGCTCGAGAAGAAGGACTAGAGGTCCGCGCCGTATCGACTGGCCAGCACGACGACCTGCTGGACAGCGCACTGGGGAGCCTCGAGCTGGAGATCGACGAAGACCTGGAGATCATGCGGCCGGAACAGGATCTCTATGACATAGGGATAGAATGCCTGGAGAGCCTGCGGGCGACATTGAGGTCATGGAAGCCGGACGTAGTGATGGTCGAGGGCGATACGGCTACCGTGTTCTTCGGAGCGTTGGCGGGGTTCTTCGAAAGAGCGGAGGTGGCGCACGTCGAGGCCGGGCTCCGCTCGAATGAGAAATGGGCTCCGTTCCCGGAGGAGGTCCTCCGGCGACTCACAGACGTGTTGGCCGATCACTACTTCGTTCCGACTTTGGGGGCGAAAGAGAACCTCCTGCAAGAGGGTGTGCGCGAGGATCGTGTGAACGTGACCGGCAACACGGTGGTCGACGCTGTCCAGGCGCTGGCGCGAGCCGACGTGCCGATCGCGAACCGCGAGCTTGCGAAGATCATCAAATCGAATCGCCGGATGGTCCTGGTTACCGCGCACCGCCGCGAGTCATTCGGCGACCCGATGACGGAGGCGTTCGGCGCGCTGAGGACGCTGGCCGAGGAGCACACGGATACCACCTTCGTCTACCCTGTGCACCCGAACCCGAACGTTCAGAGGCCGGCCCGGCATCTCCTGTCGGGCATACCGAATTTCCGGCTGCTTGAGCCGCTGTCTTACGCCGACCTCGTGAGCGCCCTGTCGCGGGCGTGGCTGGTCCTGACCGATTCGGGCGGCATCCAGGAGGAGGCCCCATCGTTCGGAGTCCCTGTGCTCGTGATGCGCGAGGTCACTGAACGGCCCGAGGGCGTAGCGGCCGGCATCGCGGCGCTGGTGGGCACGTCACGAGAAGCAATCCTCGAGCGGGGAAGAGAGTTGCTGGACGACCCGGCTGCACGTCGGCGCATGGCCCAGGTACGGAATCCCTATGGTGACGGACGGGCGGGTGAGCGCATAGCGGACATCCTCATTCACAGGCTTTTAGGCGTACCTCGTCAGACGGAGGACTGGGACTGAGGATCCTGCAGCAGTGTCTCTACTACCCGCCGGAGGTAGGCGGATTGGAGAGCCACGTCGCGGGGCTCAGCGAAGGCCTGGCGGCGGCCGGCCACGGCGTGGACATGCTCACCTCCCGCTCGCAGCCCGGGCTAGCGCGCGAGGAAGAGGTGCGGGCCGTTCGCATTCACCGCGTCTGGATGCCCAGCCGCGGGCCGCTCGGGTGGATGGCTCATGTCGCCGCGACGCTCGCGCTTCACAGGCGCCTGGCAGTCGGGTCCGATGTGCTGCACGCTCACACTTTTGCCTGTGGCGTGCCGGCAATTCGAACGCGCCGGCGCCTGCCGCGCCCGTTCGTCCTCACTCTTCACACTTCGCATTTTCTGATGCGAGCCGGGAAGCCGGCCTGGCGCTCGATCTTCCGGCGCATCGTCCGGGAGGCGGACTACCTGCTGGCGACCAGCGAAGAGATCCGTCAGGTAGCCCTGGAGCTCTTCCCGCATCCTCGATCGGAGACGATGACGAACGCGGTGGACACGGACCGCTTCGCACCCGGACCGGCAGCCGAGTCGGAGCGCCGCCGGATCATAGTACCGCGTCGGCTCTTTCCGAAGAACGGTGTGGAGTATCTTGTGCGGGCGATGCCGCTCATCCTTCGCGAGGTGGACGTCGAGGCGAAAATCGTGGGCGACGGTCCCGAGCGCGAACGGTTGACGAAGCTTGCGGGCGAACTGGGCCTCGGCGATAGTATCGAGTTCCTCGGCGCCCGTTCGAA
This sequence comes from Gemmatimonadota bacterium, assembly GCA_039589375.1. Classification (GTDB taxonomy): domain Bacteria; phylum Gemmatimonadota; class Gemmatimonadetes; order Palauibacterales; family KS3-K002; genus JASFMO01. Next base: position 13,766 of record JBDHHL010000010.1, read on the forward strand.
CGACCAGATGCCGGGCCTGCTGGGCGACGCCGATGTGGCAGTCATCCCCTCTCTCATCGAGGCGACTTCGATCGCGGCGCTCGAGGCCATGTCGTGTGGGCTTCCCGTCGCCGCTTCGGCCGTCGGCGGTTTGCCGGATATCATCGATGATGCGGTAGGGACCCTGTTCGAACCGAAGGATCCGGAGGCTCTGTCCATCGCCGTAGTCGCTCTGCTTAGGCGCAACGACCTGGCGGACTTGGGAAGGGAAGGTAGGCGGCGAGTAGTGGCCAACTGGAGCCTGCACCGAATGGTGCAGCGGCACATTGAGATCTACAGCGAGTTGCTCGATGAAGCGAAAGCAGACGAGGAATAGTCGGAAGGAGCTAAAGGGGAACCGGGCCCACGGCGACGAAGGTTGGCTGCCGGGCTGGGCGCCTCATGTAGTCTTCGGATTGCTGGCCCTCTTTGTCTTCCGTGAGTTCGTCGTTTCGCGCGGGATGTTGTTCGGCACCGATGTAGTCGCGCTTGGCTACTTCGCACGGCATTTCTACGCGGAGATGGTGCGGACGGCGGGCGTCTTCCCGTTGTGGAATCCGTTCATCTTCGGAGGGCTTCCCTTCGTCGACGCGATGCACGGGGACATCTTCTATCCCACGACGGTCCTGAAGTTCTTGATGCCCGTGCACAGGGCCATGGGCTGGAAGATCGTGCTGCACGTGTTCCTGGCCGGCGTGGTTACCTACGGCTGGCTTCGCCATCTGAAAGTGAGCCGCCCGATCGGCGTATTCGGCGGGGTTACCTACATGCTGGCGCCGGTGCTGGTAACGCTGGTCTACCCTGGGCACGACGGCAAGCTTTTCGTGACGGCGCTGACGCCGTTGGCGCTTTGGGCCACCGATTGGGCGATCACGCGCGGGGGCGCTTGGCGATTCGCCATACTCTCGTGCGCCGTTGCGCTGCTCATCTTCACCGCGCACATGCAGCTTGCCTACTTCGCCACCTGGGCGCTGGTCGTGGTCGGGCTGTTTCGTCTGGTTCAGGAATGGCGGGAGGGGAAGGGTGGTATGCTGGTGGCGCGCCGGTTCGGCGCGTTCGCGGTCGCCGGAATCATCGGGGCGTTCGCGATTGGGGCAGTGCAACTGTGGACGCCGGTTCGGTATCTGACCAAGTACTCGCAGCGGGCCGAGAAGACGGTCGAGGCCGAGACCGAATCGGGTTACGCGTACGCTACAAGCTGGGCGCTTCACCCGGAGGAGGCGTTCTCGCTCGTCGTCCCGGAATTCATTGGAGCGGATCTGCGGACGGACGAGGGACTGACCCAGACCTACTGGGGGCGCAATCCCTTCAAGCTCAATCACGAGTATGCCGGCCTGATTCCCTTGCTTCTGGTGCCGCTGGCGTTTATGGCGCGACGGCGCCGGGGGGAGGTGTGGCTGTTCACGGGCCTGGCGATCGCGAGCCTCGTCTACGCCTTGGGAGCCACGACGCCGCTGTTCCGTCTCTTCTACTGGCTGGTGCCCGGTGTGAAGCTCTTCCGAGCACCCAGCAGCATCATGTTCGTCTTCGCCATCTCTATCGTCACGGCCGCGGCCTTGGGACTGGAAGGGATGCGCAAGGCGGAAGGCGAAGAGGATTGGGAAAGAGTCTCCAGGAAATCAGGCCTTTACCTCTGGATAGCGAGCGGCGTCTTCCTGCTGCTGGCCGTCCTCGGTTCGGCCGGCATCCTGACGGATATCTGGACGAGCACGATCTACAGCGGGGCCGACCCCGCCAAGCTGGACGCCCTGCAGAATAATCTGCCCAACATCAGCCGCGGGCTCTGGTTCAGCGTGCTTCTCGTCGGGCTCGTCGCGGCAGCGTGGTGGCTGCGCAGTCGCGGAACACTGCCACAGGCGGCGTGGATCACGGCTCTGGTCGTGCTCAGCGTTGTGGATCTCATGCGGGTAGACCCACAGTTCGTGCGGGTGGTGAATCCGGCAGCCTACTACCCGAGGGATGACGTCACGGAGTACCTGCTCGAACAGCGCGGCAGACATGGGTTGTTCCGAGTCTTCCCGCTGCCAGGCGCTCCGTACCAGCCGAACCACTTCGCCTTGTACGGTCTCGAAGAACTGAACGGACACCACGGAAACGAGCTCGGGCGCTCTCGCGCGCTGACGAACATGAACCGGCCCGGTACCAACGTGGTCCGGCTGCTTCAATTGCTCAACGTCCGCTACATCGTCAGCGGCTCACCGCTCGATGTACCCGAACTGAGGGAGGCCTTCCGAGGGCAGCGTTCCATCGTCTACTCGCTCAAGTCTCCGCAGCAGCGTGCTTTCGTCGTCGGCCGGGTCGATGTCGTGCCGGATTCATTGGCCCTCGACCGTCTTTCCAAGCCCAACTTCTTCCCGAGGATCTCAGCCATCCTCGAATCTGCTCCAGAATTTGACCTAGAGGAGGGCGCGACCGGCGAGGTGACCTGGCGCGAGTGGGGTGTGAACAGGCAGAGACTCGAGGTGGAGGCGAGCGGTCCGGCGCTGCTGGTTGTGTCCGATAACCACTATCCGGCCTGGCGGGCAACGGTGGACGGGGAAGAGGTTTCGGTGTTCCGAGCAAACTACGGGTTGCGTGCTGTACCCGTACCCGCAGGGACTCACGAGGTCTACTTCGAGTATCGTTCCGGCCTGTTCAAAACCTCGCTCTGGACGACGATCGTATCGGCCCTCGTCGTCGTAGCCCTGATTGCGGTCTGTCTACTCATGGCGCGGAAGAGTGCAGCCCAGCCGGAGCCGGCTTAAGAGGGCCTGCTGTCGTGACGAATCGTCTCAGGCGCAGTACAGGCTGGGTCGTCAAGCTGACCCTCACGGCAGTCGTGACCTACTTCTTGTTCCGCTTCCTGCGCGTCTCCTGGGGCGAGATCTCAACGCTGGAGCCAGAACGCTGGCGCCCGCGACCGGTCCCCTTCGTCGGCTCGTTCGTGCTGCTGCTGCTGGTATTCGCTTATCTCGTGGGACTCTGGGCGCTAATGGTTCGCTCCTTGGGTGGCCCGGCGCTTCGACTGGCCGACGCCTTCAGGATTTTCTTCATTGCCAACCTCGGCCGCTATGTGCCTGGGAAGGTCTGGCAGTTGGCCGGGCTGACCTATTTGGCTGGCAAGAAGGGCGTGAGTATCCCGGTAGCTTCTTCCGCCGCTATTCTGGGGCAGATCTACTCTCTCGGCGCTGCGGCCGTGGTCGCCGCTGTAGGCCTATCCTTGGGGCCGACCGCCGCGCTTCCCGACGGCATCGCCCCCGGGGCACTGGCTCTCGCCGCGCTCGCCATTTTGCTTACGACGGTACCTTCGGTACTACGGCCTATATTGCTGTTTTTCTTCAGGTTAGGACGCTCGGATCATGCGGTTCCTGAGATCGATTCCTGGTTCGGGCTCCGCTGGTTGGGCCTTTATTTGCCGGCTTGGGTCGGCTACGGGATGGCCTTTGGGCTGCTTTGGGCTTCGTTCCCGGAGCTACCCCCGGCAGCCTGGCCCGTCGCTATCGGTGGCTTCGCGGGCGCGTATTTCATAGGATACGCCGCTGCGTTCGCGCCCGCTGGTGTGGGGGTACGCGAGGGAGCCCTGGCTGTTCTGCTGGCACCCGGGATGGGGCCGGCGTCCGCCACCGTGCTCGCCGTGATCGCCCGGCTTTGGATGACGGCGGGGGAGATCGTGCCGGTGCTCGCCATCGCCCTCACGGGTGGGATGGATTCGTTGCGACGAAGCTCTCGAGACTCGTGATTATGTCCGATAAAGAACTTACCCTGGTTGTGATGCCGACGTACAACGAGCGCAAGAACCTGGCAGCCATCCTACCTCTGGTGCTGGCACAAAGGGAGGGGATCCATGCGCTCGTGGTCGATGACAATTCTCCGGACGGTACGGGCGAGCTGGCTGACGAGTTGGCGGCCGCGGATGAGCGTATACACGTGCTGCATCGTCCCGGGAAGCTGGGTCTGGGAACGGCCTATATCGCGGGTTTCAAGTGGGCCCTGGAGCGGGAATACGAGTACATCTTGGAGATGGATTCCGACTTCTCCCACAATCCCGAGCACATCTCCGAGTTCCTGATGGCGGCGCAGGAGTACGACCTTGTCCTGGGCTCGCGATACCTGAAGGGCGTAACCGTAGTGAACTGGCCGATGTCGCGCCTGTTGCTGAGCTATTCCGCCAACATCTACTCGCGCGTCATCACTGGATTGCCGTTCACTGACACGACCGGCGGGTTCAAGTGCTACCGGCGCAAGGTGCTGGAGGGCATCGACCTCGAAGCTATCACTTCAGAGGGGTATTCCTTCCAGATCGAGACCACGTTCCGGGCCTGGCGTAAGGGCTTCAAGATCGGCGAGATCAAGATCATCTTCAGCGACCGCACCGAGGGCAGTAGCAAGATGAGCGGGAAGATCATCAGGGAAGCGGTGTGGAAGGTGTGGTGGCTACGCGTGCTGCGGTTGTTCAGGCGGCTGTAATCAGCGGCTGTAATCAATGGAATAGTGAGGTCCGTGGGGGAGTGAGAGGTACTTGGTAGATGGTCTGGCATTGGGTTACATAATATGTATTATGCGCCATCCGGTTGGATGCGGCCTTTCGGCGCGGGCGGCGGGCTCGGACGAGCCGATGCTCGAGAAGGACGACCGAGATCGAGCTCAGACGCTACCTGTATGATTTGACTCGGCTCCGACCGGCGCCAGGATCTAAGGCTTCCGGCCTTACGACAGTCTTCGGACTTCCGAGGCCATCGCGCGCTTGATCGTCCCCCACTCGACCTTTTGAATCATCCGGGGCATCGGTTCCGACTCGGCGTCGTTGAAATAGACGAGGCTCTTTAGCAGGTGGTACTCGTTGAAGTCCACATCCCTGAAACGGCGTTTGAGGAGAGCGAAGAGCCCGTCGAGATCGCCGCCGCCGTGCAGGTAGTAGTAAAGGTCGACGAAGTCCCGGCGGCTCCCGCGTCCGCCGATCGCGATCAGCTTCATCACCGCGATGTCGCGAGGATCGGCGAGCGTCAGGCCACGATAGGCGGTGCCTGGGAACAGCAGTGGAACCTGCGCCTTCAGAAAGCTAATTCTGAGCCCGGCGAGCACGACGTGGAGCGTGTCGGCCGAGCGGCTCTGAATCTTGACTCGCCCGGTCGTCGACAAGTGCACGGCGAGCCGCTGCGGCTCGAAGGTGTCGGTTCGGAAGAAGTCCAGGTCCTCCGAGTAACGGTGGCCGATCTGCAGCGCCAGGCCCGTTCCGCCGGCCAGCGCCCAAGACTCCAAGATTCCCTCCGTCTTGAGCAGACGGACGGTCTTCCAGGCGTCGTCGCTAAGAACCTTCGGATGCATCTTCCTTGCCCAGGATCACATCCCAGTAGGCCCGGGTCCGCGCGTCGATCTCGCGGCGTTCCAGCGCCTCGCCGATCGCCTCGTCGCAGAAGAACTCACGCGCGGTCTCGGCCTGAGCTCTGTCCCCGAACACGAGGACGCGGGCCAAGACCCAGTTGCGGTGATCGATCAGATCGGAGGCAGCCAGCGGCTTGTCCCAGAAGAGGGGTCGCAGAAGCCGGACCATGTCGTGTGCGGCCGGCCTCGAGCGGGGCGCGCTCGTTCCGCTGGGCAGCAAGCGGATCTCCAGGCTCGCGCCCAGCGCCCGAGCGACTCTTCTAAGGGTGCCCACCTCGAAGCGGTCCCACCCGCTTTCGTAGCGGTGCAGCGTCGGGGTACTGGTTCCTACGCGGCGGGCGAGCTCCGCCAGACTCCAGCCTTTGGAGACTCTGAGCGCCCGGATCTGGGAGCCGATGGGAGCCGGCTGGCTCGCCCTGAAGTTATCATACATGATAATAATATCTACGCCGCAACACGACCGCGCAAGTGGGACCGGCCCCATCGTGCGCACGTCCTCAGGGCGCGGAATCGCCGAGGAGGTACTGCGCGAAACGCGAGAAACCAATGCCGTTGCTCCCCTTCCCGACTCGGACGTGGTCCGCGACTCGAGCGCGCGATTCTGCAATGCTGAGGAAGAACAACATGACGGCGATTGGGAGAAGGATGGGGCACGGACTTCGCTTTGCGGCAGATTCAGAACGCAGGCGAGTGTAGTCCCGGCTCGGCAGATGCAGTGAGAGTCATCTCAAGGGCGACTTGACGGTCAGCCAGAACATGGGCCGGCCGGAGTGTTTAGCTCTCCTGCGGGCCTCCGGCGGCGCGAGCGCGAAGCTCGGCGGCGCGCATCTGGTAGAACGAACGCGCCGGCGCCTCCGCCGGCATCAGCGCACTCAGCTGGTCGTAGACCTCGGCAGCCCGATCTGTATCGCCCCGTGCCGCGTAAAGGCGAGCCGCGGCCTCCAATGCGCGGGTACGCTGAACGCGGAGGTCGACAGATGCACCGATCTGCTCGTAGACGCCTATGGCGGCGGTCGTATCGCCGGCCTCCTCGTACGCGGCCCCGAGCAAGAAGCCGGCGCGTAGGGACAGGATATCGTCTCCCAACGCGTCCATCGCCTGCCTTGCCGGCTCGATGGCTTCGGAGGCCCGATTGCCGAGCAGAAGTGAATGTGCGAGCAAGACCCGGGCTTCACGACCGTAGCGTGTGTCGCTGAATTGGATGAGGAAGGCGCGCAGCTGCTCGACAACCTGGTCGGGGCTTCCCGCCTGTAGTTGGCCGTGTATGACTCTCAACTCGGTAGCGGCCGCCGCGTTCAAGCGCTGCCGGTAATCGACGTAGTACTTGACGGCGAAAATCAGGATTGCAGCGGCCCCGATTCCCAGGACCAGGGCTCGGGTATTCCGCTGAGCCCAAGCGAGGATTTGCAGAGTACCGGCGACGAATCGATCTTCGCCCGTGGTTTGGGGTTCGGCCATTCCTACTCTTCCTCCAGCTTTTTGGCTGCCAGGTAGCCGGCCGCGAAAGCCCGCGGCACGGCGCTGTCAGGCGTAGAATCTCCAAGGTCGTTGATCAATTCGCGGATCCGGTCGCCAAACTCGCCTTCTTGTAGGGCTCGGGCCATTTCCGCCAGTTCGTCGGGTGCCTCGTGGTGTTGTTCGGCCGGGACGGGGTCGGAAGTGTCCTCCCGGGCGGCGCTGTCCGGGCCAAACAGGAAATCCGGCACCTCCAAGCCCCCAGCCGCCACGGGCTCTTCGGTTTCCGGATCGGTCTCTAGGGCCTCGGGTTCGGCGGGCTCCGCCTCTGTCTCGGCTGATTCGGCCAGCAAGGGCTCCTCGGCCTCCGCCGCTGCCTCGGCGGGCTCCGCCAGCAAGGGCTCCTCGGCCTCCGCCGCTGCCTCGGCGGGCTCCGCCTGCAAGGGCTCCTCGGCCTCCACGGCTTCCACCTCGATCCGTATCGGCTGCTCTGGTGGTGCTTGCTCGTCGACGTCTGCGGGCGCCGCCTCAGGCTTGACGGCTCCCTCTTCCTGGGGCGAGAACGGAAGCTGCAGCGCCTTGTCCTCGTCCGAGCCCCTGCGCGGACTCTCGGCCCCGCCGATGAAGGGCGTTGGGATTTTCGCCACGATAAGCGTCTCCTTGTCCAGCCAAAGCCAGCCGAAATCTACAAGACCGCTCCGCCGGGTCAAACCGTTCAGGTGCGCGCTAGTGCACGTACTTGAGCAAGATGAATCCCATTACGAGGATGACCACGAAGGCCACCGTCAGCAGGTTGAAGTAGCGGTCGATGAAGCCTCGAATCCGCGGGCCCATCAGCCGGATGAGGACGGCCACTAGGAAGAAGCGCGCTCCGCGGCTGACGGCCGAGATCACTACGAACGGGGCGAACGGAACGGCGAAGGCGCCGGCGGCGATGGTGAAGACTTTGTACGGGATAGGAGTGAAGCCTGCCGTTCCCAAAGCCAACACTAGGTTTGCCCTATAGAGCTCACCGACGCGCTGGAACGCCTCGCCGGCGTTGTAGAACTCGATGATGGGGTGACCGACTAGCTCGTACAGTTGGTGGCCGATCAGATAGCCGGAAATGCCGCCCAAGACCGAGCCGGCCATACAAACTGCGGCGAAATAGAAGCTGCGCCGGGGTCGTCCCACGCACAGGGCGATAAGGAGGACATCTGGAGGAATGATGAAGAACGAGGCCTCCACAAACGCTAGGACGAAGAGCGCCAGCCAACCGTACGGCGAATCCGCCCACCCCAGGACCCAATCGTAGAGTCTCCGAACCCAGCCGCGTCGTCGTGTCTGTGGCTCGACTGCCGGCTCCGCCGTCCCGCTCGCTTCCATCAGGCCTCCTCCGCTTTGCTTTCCAGTCCGCCGAGCCCATGGAGGGCTACGAACTTGACTTCGGCGAGCACTTCGTCTTCCACCGTGCCCTCATCGGTTCGCACGATCCTGTGTAGCTCCTGGGATTCCTTCTCGCCTATTGGAATCAGAAGCTGACCGCCTGTGGAGAGTTGCTCCACCAGCGGATCCGGGACCTCGCGGGCGCCGGCTGCGACCAGGATAGCGTCGAACGGTGCGTAGCTCCGCCAACCGTAGGTGCCATCACCGGCGCGGATCGCTACGTTCGTGAAGCCGAGGGCTTCGATACGCGCCCGCGCCGCGGCCGCCAATTCCGGCACACGCTCGATGGAAAAGACCTGCCGAGCGAGGGTTGCCAGGAGTGCCGTTTGAAACCCGGAACCGGTGCCGATCTCGAGGATCCGCTCGTCCCCTTCGAGCTTGAGGCTTTGAAGGTAGAGGCCGTGCGTGCTGGGGCGGGAGATCGTTTGCCCGTGCCCCAGAGGGAGCGCCTCGTCAGCATACGCACGCGCCTCGAACACGTCCGGCACGAACATGTGGCGCGGCACCCCATCGAAGGCGTGAAGCACCGCCAGGTCGCGTACGCCTGCGTCCGTGAGTTTCTCGATCAGCTGTCGGCGGCGTTCCTGATGGGCGCCTAGGTCTCTAAGCTCAGATCCCACTCGCGGATATCCTCGATCAGTTTGTAGTTGGTGAGGTCTAAGTGTAGCGGTGTCAACGAGATATAGCCTGCGGCCACCGTGCGGAAGTCGGTCTCATCTCCGCCGGACCACTCGCTCTTCCCTCCCCCGATCCAGAAGTACTCCCGTCCGTACGGGTCCTCGCTCCTGCTGATCGACTCGATGTAGACCCGGCGGCCCAGGCTCGTGACTCGCACGCCGCGGATGTCCGGCGGCGGAATCGGCGGGATGTTGATGTTCAGTAGCGTGCCTTCGGGGTACTCATCCCGATCGGTCAATCGGACCAGCAGCGCCTCGAGGACAGGTTCGTACTCGTCGCCGGGCGGCTCGAACTCGTACGATGCGAACGAGATGGCCACGGACGGGATGCCGAGCATGGTCGCCTCCATGGCCGCCGCTACGGTACCGGAGTAGAAGACGTCTTCCCCCAGGTTGGGACCGTGATTGATCCCCGAGACCACCAGGTCTGGGAGTCCGTCTAGGACGGTCCCGCCGAGAGCCAGCAGAACACAATCGGTGGGCGTGCCGTCGACGTGAAAGGTGTCTCGCGAACCCTTGACGCGAAGCGGGCGATGCAGCGTCAGCGAATGGCTCGTGGCGCTCTGTTCGCGATCGGGCGCTACCACGGTGACATCACCCAGGCGTGAGGCCACGCGCCTCAACAGGTTGAGGCCCGGTGCCAAGTAACCGTCATCGTTGGTGCAGAGGATTCTCTTTCTCGGCCTCATCTCTCCGGATCGTCGGGTGCTTTTCACTCCTGCGGCGGCTCCCCGAGGATCTCGATGAGCTGTTCGAGGCCTTCCCGCAACCGGCGCAGCCGCTGCTCATCCAGCGCATGCCCGGCCGCTTTGTCCAACTGTCCCTCGGACCTCAGATGCTCGAGCTTTTTCCGTGCGCCGTCGATCGTGTATTTCTCCTCGTACAGCAGGTGTTTGACCAGCTCGATCAGCTTGATCTCACGGGCTCGGTATACGCGGTTCCCCGCCCGGTTCTTGCTCGGACTAAGCTCTCTGAACTGCGTTTCCCAGTAGCGGAGCACGTGCGGTTTGAGACCCGCCATCTCGCAGACTTCACCGATGGAGTAGTACTCCCGACGTGCGATGCGTTCACGTCGCATCGGCGCC
>JBDHHL010000011.1:0-22462 GCA_039589375.1 Gemmatimonadota bacterium
TTCCGCCCAGATGTTCAGGCTGGTGCGCTCGATAGCTCCCGCGAAGAACATGTTCGGTGCCAATCTTGAGCGCAGGTGATAATGTCCAAGCGCCACATAGTCCCACTGGTCGGCATCTATGGCTTCCCTCGCGAGCGTGGCAGCTCCGAAGTCCATCAGCAACTTCAGCCGCTGATCATCGACCGCGGCATGCGCCAGTACGAGATTGTGGGCGAAAGTGGCATCGGGCTCGATCGCCAACTCCGAGCCAGAGACGAGCTCGCTATGCGGGAGGCATAGGATCGCTGTATCCAGCTCGGGGAGAGCCAGCCGTCGCGCCTGGTTGTGGACAACATGGACGCCGTCGATCTCGTCGAAGAGCCTGAGAATGCTCCCGGTCTCCGCCGCTTTGGGCGAGTCGTGGTTGCCGGCTATGATCACCACCTGAGTGCCACCGGACTTGCCACGAAAATGCGAGATCTGCCGGAACGCATCGGCGATCGCGGCGTTCGATGGGCGCACCGTGTGAAAGACATCGCCAGCCACGAGAAGCAGATCGGGCGCGATATCCGCCGCGCGGTTCAACATCTCGCGAAACGCCCTGGCGACATCAGCCTCACGGATGTTGATCCCGTGCTGGTTGGCGCGGTGATACGCACGGTATCCCAAGTGAAGATCGGCAGTGTGAACTAGCTTCATCTCGGGTTCAGCAACTCCTGGTTCCCGTCCGCATGCCCGATCAGCTGAATCTCCACCCCACCTTCAGCATGCAGTGCGAACATATCGAGCTCGTATTGGCCGCCGATGAAGCGACCTCTCGTGATGTCGAACAGGGATGACCCCGCCAGCGTAGCCTCCATGCGAAGCGGTACGCCGAGCGCTGTCTCCTCGACCGCCTGAAGCTGCGAGTACTTGCCGGCCAGCGCGATAACCGCCACCGGGCCGCCCGAACCTTCCCGCACTTCCTCGAAGGTGTGTACGAGCTCCAGAGTCAAGCTGCCAGCCATACCGGAGCTCATCCCGAGCGGAATCTTCGCCGTACCCGTCCATCGGTCACCGACCGAGACGGGGCCCTCGGGAAGATACGTAGGCATGCCGCCGTCCATCTGCTCGAAACTGCGTGCCAAGCCGGCGAGCCGCGGATGCGAATAGTCGACCTCGACAGTCCGGCCCGTGGGCGTCGTGCGGACACGCGCGCTCTGGGAGAGAAGCTCTCGAGTGAGCGCAATGTAGTCCGCAGGCGGCGGAATCTCCTGCCCCGCGAGCTCCCCCGTGAACTGATAGTCACGCCAGCGTACCTCGAACGTCCGCACGCCATCCGGGGCAACCGCGACCAGCTCCTGTTCGTACTCCACCGCCGTCCGCAACGTCATACCTTCGGACAGCATAGCTATGAGACGCTCAGCCCGTTCGTCCGGCTGCCCCTGACCCAAGATCTCGGCCCGCATCCGGATGTCGAAGGTCAAGCGATAGCGGTTGCGCGTTCCAACTTGGCCGGAGATCTGCAGGTCATAAGTCGGGGCTTGGGCAATCGCCGCCGGGCTAGGAGACACACCCAAGAGCAACGCCCCCACGGCGAGAGGCCGTTTCCAACGCGTCAGAGAAGTCGCCACTGCAGCCATGCCAAGCGCCACACGCACGCTAGAACCGAAGGGCGCCAAGCAGCACGAGATAGACCAGCGCAGCGCCGACCAGACTGCCATAGACCGCCTGTCGCTTGACGCGGCTGGCGAACTCCGCGGACTCGTCTCCGGTCTCTGCCGCTTTCTCGGCAAGGGATGTCACAGCACTCGCGTTGGGCACAACGACGGCCAACGTCGCCAGCAGAGCGATCAATCCGATCACCTGCATCTGGAATAGCCAGTGCTCCGGAAATGGCCGGAACCAGGCCCGGTCCGTAGCGAGCATGAGGACAACGCCTGAGAGGACCGTAACGACGGCCGCTACTGCAACCAGTCGTTTGTATAAGATCAACGCCGTCGAGTAGGCGAATGCGATGGTGTTGTTGTCAGCGGTTCTTCGTGCCCGCGATGTCCAGATACTCGACGTGAACATGGCGCCCAACCACATCGCCATACCCACCAGATGCAGAAAGATCAGAAGTCGAATCGTCATCGTTCAACTACCTTCGAGTAATCTGTGCTTGCCATTCCACGATTGAACGACTGGGCGGCAAGCCGCTAGCGTCTTTCCATTCCACCTCGAGGTTCGCCAGAGCCATGACCCTATCGTAGCGGCCCTGTGTCACGGCGAAGTAGCTCTCGCCGAAGTAACGTCCCGTGATCGCGCTGCTCTCGGCGCTCGATTGCACCGGCTCACCATCGAACTCTATACGGGCGATCGGACCGTCGGCTGCCTCCTGGAACTCCCTCAACCTGTAGGTGACTTCGACGGTCGCGATGAGGCGTGAGCCGTCGGGCGCATCGAAGGCTACAGCTACCCTGTCCTGCCAGCGGCTTCCCTGCGAAACGGAGTCGGGCGGTAGTGCTGTCGCCAACCCTTGCAAGGCAGAGGCTAGTGCCCGCCCTACCGGCCGCACCGCATCCGACCCCACCTCGACACCCCGCGCCCGTCCCCGAGGCGAAAACCGCACGACCGCGCGTCGACCTGCCTCCCGAAAGATGCTATCCCATTGAAGCGGGCTCAGACCGCGGACTTCACTTCCCTCTATCTTGTAGCCCAGCCAATAGGCGATGTACCGTCTCTCCCCCTCGGGCTCGGACGGTGTGGAGACCAGTGTCGCCGCAACTTCGGTAGTCTTTTCCTTGGGAACCGTGGCAGACTCCAGCAGCGCAGAACGTGGATCGTCAGCCGGGATGTCAAACACGAGCTGCTGATGCTCCCGAACGCTGAAACGGTAGTGGCCTACGACGGCTGAATCTCTGGCCATACGTAGCAGCGCGCTCCTCGCCTGCGAGACGGCGACCTCGTCCTGGGCCAACGCCTGTGTACTATTCCAGCCGGCAAGCGTGACCCCAACGCTAAGGAACAGAAGCCTTCGCAAATTCATGGTTCAATCGCTCGAATAGGGGTCATCGGGCACGCGCACCGAGCGCTGCGTCGCTTCGACGACCTCCGCCGTCACTCTCTTCTTCAGCCGCGATCGGAACAACGCGAGTGCGTCGCTGGGACGAGTGCGCTGCGTATGGTGGAATGCATCGAGCACCTCCGACCGTTCACGCCCGGCAATCACGTCCTTCACTTCGTTCACCGAGACGCGGCCGTCGATTCGCCGCAGGCCCAGCGCGATCGCGTCATCGAACGGTAAATCTTGCCGCGGCGGAAACCGCTCTATGCCGTCCCGGCCCCGCATCACGCTCGGTTTTGGGAAACGGACGAATATCGGCTGTGTGAAATGCGGGTGTCTGACCATCAAGTCCCCCTTGGGGAGACTGGCCAGCTTGGTTTTGGTGGCCGGCGAAAGTACGGAGTAGGCCGGCGTCGCCAACTCGTCCATATCCATCCGACCATACACGGCCGAGCCGCAGTTACCGACGACTCGACGATGAACCTGTGAGCGGAACTGCTGGGCTCCGAACAGCACGAGACCCAAGTACCGGCCCCGCTCGCTGATGTCCAGGAGCATCTTGCGGACGTACGTATCGGGTCCATCCGAAGACGCGTACTTGTTCAGCTCGTCCGCGAACACGACGACATGGTTGACGCCCAATGTGCCGGACTCAAGACCTTCCCGAAGCTTGGATACGACGCGGGCGAAGACGAGATCCTGTGCTTCCGGCTCGACATTGGCGACATCGACCACATAGATCGAACGATCCACCAACTCACCCCACGGCAGATCGCTGACCGCGTCATCGTTGACCACCAAACCATGAGCACGGCTCACGATGCCGTTCAATCGATTTCTGACTTTCCGTATGGTCGCCGTGTGGTGAGTCATCCACCGGTCCGACCCGCTTTGCTCGCAACAAGCCAGGACATCGTCGAACCAATTCTCCAGATCGTGAAACGTTCGAACCAGGTGATCGCGCATGACCTGGTGGCCCGAGCGCGGACCGAATTCCTGATCCAGAACCCTGTCCCGGATGAAGTCGATCAACGCATCCGCTTTCGCGTCGAGATCGTCCCGCGTCAGTAGCACCTCGGAGAACTGCATGACTTCTTTCAGGCCCCAACGTAGCGGCTCTACGTTATGCACCAGATCTGGGTGGGTCCTGAGGGTGTTGAGGTTCCACCCATCGGCGCGATACGGCGCATAGTACCTTACGTTCTCAAAAGGCTCGGCCGGGATTCCGAGCCGGCTGTACATGCGCAAATCGCCATCGTCGAGGTCGCCCGCTTGGTCGAGGAAGAGCAGGTCTGGCCCCTTAACATTGAAGCAAACGGCCGCGATCGAGCCCTTCGAGTCCGGCATGTACTGGAAGATCGAGGCCAACAGGAACTCCACAAGGCTGGTCTTGGTGGCGAGGCCGCTTACTCCGGTGATGTTGAGATGCGCCGCTTCCGGGCCGAGCAAGAAATCGGCGTCGAGGTAAACGCGGGCTTCGAGGCCTCCGCTCGTGTACAGGCCTAGCGGAATACCAGTGTCCCGCTCACCGCCGACGTACGTATCCATTCGCAGACCGACCACTACATCGTGATCGTTAGCCAGGAAGACGGCTCCCATCGGGACGGGCTGGACCGGCTCCTCTGGTTCGCGACGCAAGACGGCGGCGGAATACAGCCGAATCTCGGGTCGCGTCGACGGAGAGCGCGACTCCGACTCCGGATCCGCGTCTGCTCCTATGTAGTCGTGGAGGGGAGAAACCAGGTCCGTGTAGCTGAAGCCCTCGACGACCACACCGTAGACCGTCTGACCTTCTGCGACGACCTTGACGATCGAGCCGATACCGATGGGTGCCTCGCGCCCGGTCCAGAAGTGGAACTCGTGCGTGGTGTTTGGCTTGCGTTCGGTCGCTACGACGCGCCCGACCAGAGGGATATGCTCGTCGATCATCTTCGCAGTACGGGTCTCAACCGGATGGCCGCGGCTCCGTGACTAGCTACACGGCTCCGATTCTAAAGTTCGGCGGTCAGTCTCCGACGGGAGTCTCCACGCGTCGGGCCCGGTCCTGCAGGCTCATCACCGCAAGCGTTCGATGGCGCAAAGCGATCACGGCATCGCACAAAGCCGAAGCGCCTGAAAGTGTCGTGGTATAGGGAACTCGTCGCTGAATAGCGGTGCGTCGAATCGCGTAGTCGTCAAACTGGGCGTGCTTGCCCAGCGGCGTATTGATCAACAGGGCGATATCACCGGAGATCAAATGGTCGACTATGTGAGGCCGTCCCTCGTGCACCTTGAGGACGGATTTCGCGGGCACCCCCCGCGCCCTCATGTAACGCGCCGTCCCCGCGGTCGCCCAGATCTCGAAGCCGAGCTCGTGGAACCGCCGCACGATCGGCGTGACGGTGGGCTTGTCATCGTCGTGCACGGTGACCACAATCCGGCCCGAGAGCGGCAGCGGATTACCGGCGGCGATCTGGGCCTTAGCCATCGCCAGTCCGAACGAGTCCGCGATACCCATCACTTCGCCCGTCGACCGCATCTCGGGTCCGAGCAGGGCATCGACCCCCGGCAGTTTCTCGAACGGGAAGACCGACTCCTTGACCGCTACACCCTGCACCTCGCCGTCGATCTTAATGTCGAACTCTTTGAGGCTCCGGCCCACCATGCACCGCGCCGCGAGCCGTGCCAGCGGCAGCCCCCTCGCCTTGCTCAAATAGGGCACGGTCCGGCTTGCCCGGGGGTTCACTTCAAGCACGTAGACGACACCGTCTCTCACTGCAAACTGGACGTTGATCAGGCCGACGACACCGAGCGCGCGCGCCAACGCCCGCGTGTGCTCCTCCATCTGACTCACATGCTCGTCGCGCAACAGGTAAGGCGGCACAACGCACGCCGAGTCCCCAGAGTGGATACCGGCGTCTTCGATATGCTGCATGACGCCGCCTATCAGTACCTGTTCTCCGTCGCAAACGGCATCCACGTCCGCCTCGAACGCGTCCTCGAGAAAGCGGTCGATGAGGACCGGGTGCTCGGGCGAGGCCTGAATGGCACGCTCGAAGTACCCTTTGAGCGACTCCTCATCGTAGACGATCTCCATGGCGCGACCGCCCAGCACGTAGCTCGGACGGACCAGCACCGGAAACCCGATCCGCGCCGCAACCTTGATCGCCTCGGCCTCGCTCATCGCCAATCCGTTCGCTGGCTGTTCGATCCCGAGCTCGCGGGCGAGTGCCTCGAACCGCTCACGGTCCTCGGCGCGATCGATGGCGTCCACCGAGGTACCAAGGATTGGCACGCCCAAGGCATCGAGTGCAGACGCAAGCTTGAGCGGCGTCTGGCCACCCATCTGCACCACCACGCCATCCGGCCTCTCTAGGTGTACTATCTCGAGCACGTCCTCCTGCGTGAGCGGTTCGAAGTAGAGCTTGTCACTGACATCGAAGTCGGTAGAGACCGTTTCGGGGTTCGAGTTCACCATTATCGTCTCGTACCGCTCGTCTTCCAATGCAAAGGCAGCGGATACACAGCAGTAGTCGAACTCGACTCCCTGGCCGATTCGGTTGGGACCGCTTCCCAGCACCACAACCTTGCGTCGCTCGCTCCGGACCGACTCATTCTCCTCCTCGTAGGTGCTGTACAAGTACGGAGTGGCTGCTGGGAACTCACCCGCACACGTGTCCACCATCTTGTAGGAGGGGTGTATCTCCCACGACCAACGGCGTTCTCTAACCTCGTCTTCGGTCTCATCACGAAGCCGCGCCAGCAAAGCGTCGCCGAATCCCAGACGTTTCACCTCGTGCGTCGCCGAGCGTGTCGGCTCGTCGAGCGATGAGTACCAGGCCTCGGCACCCACGATTTGACGGAGCTGATCTATGAACCAGGGGTCGATGTGGCTGGCTTCGCTGATCTCCTCCACGCTCAGCCCGTTCTGCAGCGCTCGCTTGATTTGGAAAGGCCTGTGCGACGTCGGCCGCCGCATCGCGGCCAGCAAGGTCTCGTGGCCATCGGCGGACAAGCCGTCGTCAGCCAACGTCCCACCGCATTCCCAGCCCGCGCGTCCGTCTTCCAAGGACCGGAAGCCCTTCATCCAAGCCTCTTTGAAGGTTCGGCCGATGGCCATCACCTCGCCGACCGCCTTCATTTGCACGCCCAAGACCGGATCCGCACTGGGAAACTTCTCGAAGGCGAACCGGGGGACCTTCACGACCACGTAGTCGAGGACGGGCTCGAAGGAAGCGGGGGTTTCCTGAGTGATCGCGTTGGGCAGCTCATCGAGCCTGTAGCCCACCGCAACCTTCGTCCCGATACGCGCGATCGGGAAACCCGTAGCCTTCGAAGCCAGCGCGGAAGATCGAGAGACCCGCGGGTTCATCTCGATCACGAGCATCTCGCCTGTGTCAGGACTAACCGCGAACTGGATATTACAGCCGCCTGCAGCGACTCCTATCTCGCGAATGCAGGCGATGGCCGCATCACGCATCACCTGATACTCGGCGTCCGAGAGCGTCATCGCCGGTGCGACTGTGATCGAGTCGCCGGTATGCACGCCCATGGCATCGAAGTTCTCGATTGAGCAGACGATCACCACATTGTCGGCGTGATCGCGCATTACCTCAAGTTCATATTCCTTCCAGCCGATCACGCTCTTGTCGATGAGCACTTCACCGATGGGCGACGCTTCGAGCCCGGTCCGGGCGACTTGCTCGAACTCCTCACGGTTGTATGCGATGCCGCCCCCAGTACCGCCCAGCGTGAACGACGGGCGCACGATGGCCGGGAAACCGGTGGTCTCGGTGACCGTGATCGCCTCCTGCAGCGAGCGGGCGAACCCCCCGTGTGAAACCTCGAGACCGATGCGACGCATCGCCGATGCGAATTCTTCCCGATCCTCGGCGAGGCGTATGGCCCTGGCGTCAGCACCGATCAGCTCCACGCCGTATTTCTCCAGTAGGCCAGCGTCGTGGAGGTCGAGGGACACATTCAAACCGACCTGCCCGCCCATCGTAGGCAGGAGCGCATCCGGACGCTCGCGCTCGATTACGCGCTCGACCCACTCGGGCGTAAGCGGTTCGATATACGTGGCATCAGCAAGGTCGGGGTCGGTCATGATCGTGGCCGGGTTCGAGTTCACGAGTATGACTCGATACCCTTCCTCTCTCAGTGCGCGAACGGCCTGCGTGCCCGAATAATCGAACTCGCAGGCCTGCCCGATCACGATCGGTCCGCTACCCAGCAGCAATACGCTCCGAATGTCTTCCCGCTTCGGCATGGATTGGAGCCCGGTCCCCCGCTGTTCATGGTTATGACTGGACCCCAATTCTACCCGGGCGGCCCGAGTGGCGCCAGCGTGTGAGCGCGTGGCCCAAGCGGCTCGATCCGGCCCCTCGCCCCGAGATGGCGCAAGCGGGCACCGTTGCGCCCATCCGGCCGACCCACCACATTCGCTGCCACTCGGAAGTGACCGATTGTCAATTCGTTAGCTGACCAAGACGGGAAGACAAGAATGACCAGAATGAGGTTAAGAACCACCCGGACCGCCCTGTGGCTGGCGTCGGCAAGCCTTGTGGTCATGGGCTGCAGCGGATCGGTCCGCAGTGCGCCCGAGCCCACACCCTCTCCCGAGGAACCAGCCGAGCAGCCGGCCGCCGTATCGGAAGAGCTGCCGCCTGCCGCAGTCTCCGTGCCGGGACTCGACACGGTGCGGGCCGGCCGTTTCGACAACGGCAAGATGTGGACGTTCGAGTACCCACCCCTCGAGTATTTCAGCGAGACATACGAGTTCGCTCCCGACTCGGCCTGGTTCGCACGGGCGCGGCTCGGCGCGCTTCGCATACCTAACTGCTCCGCTTCCTTCGTCTCGCGCCACGGTTTGGTGATGACGAACCATCATTGCGCGCGAGAAAGCATCACGCAGGTCAGTCAACCCGGCGAGAGCTTGCTGGACAACGGCTTCTATGCCCGATCGCTCGACGGCGAGCGGCCGGTCGAGGAGTTCTACGCCGACCAACTGATCGACATCGTCGACGTGTCCGCCGAGATGGATTCCGCGCTAGGAGGTATCACCGACGAGGCACAGCTGGCGCAGGCGCGCGAGGAAGCCACGGCCGAGATCAGCTACCAAATCGCGGAACGGTACGGCGGAGAGGAGGCGGGCGTTCTGGTCGAGACGACAGCCCTATGGAACGGCGCCCGGCACTCTGCCTACGTGTTCCGACGGTACGAAGACCTGCGCCTGGTGATGGCGCCCCACGGCAAAGTCGCTTTCTTCGGCGGCGATCCAGACAACTTCACTTACCCGCGCTACGATCTCGACATGTCTTTCTACCGCGTCTACGACGAAGAAGGAGAACCGCTGCAAACGGACTACTATTTCCGGTGGAGCCAGACAGGTGTCGATGACGGCGATGCGGTATTCGTCATCGGGAATCCTGGCGGCACGAACCGGCTGCAGACCATCGCGCAGCTCGAGTATCGGCGCGACGTGCAGGAGAAGACGGTCATCGACTTCACAGACAGCCGAGCGGCTGCTCTGCAGGCGTACTATGACGAACACCCCGACATCGGCGAGGAGCTCGACCTCCGCAATGCCATCTTCAGCCTCCAGAATTCCCGCAAAGCCTACGAGGGTATGTGGGGGGGGCTGCACGACCCGGTCACGATAGCGAAGCGCCGAGACTCGGAGCGCCATTTCCGCGAAGCGATCGAAGCAGATTCAGCGCTCAACGCCAGGTATGGGGGCTTACTGGATCGTATGGCTTCGATCCAGGAGCAGAAGGCAGAATGGCAGGCAGAACTCAGCGCCTTCGTCGCGCTTGGAAACCCGGACTACGAATCCACCCTCTTGGTGCGGGCATTGAACGGATTCATCTATCTCATTCAGCGCCAACGCGGCGTGCCTGAGGAATCGCTCTCCGACCTCAAGGACGAATTGCTATCACTGGATGATCAACCGCTGGAACTCCAGCTGGCGCTGTTGACGGCACGCCTAAACGATTTCCAGCAGTACCTCGGCGCGACCAGCCCGACCGCCGTGAGCGTCCTGCAGGGCCGTACTCCTGTGGAAGCCGCCGAAAGCCTGCTGGCACAATCGATCCTGATCGATTCGGCGAGTACTGCCGCTGCCCTCGACGAGGGAACACTAACCCTGGAAGATCCAGCCCTGCAGATGGTGGGCGCCTTCATCCAGCGGTTCGCTAACTTCCAAGTCACGCAGGGGGGGCTCGATGAACAGGAGCAAGCGGTCGCCATCGAGTTGGGACGAGCCCGATTCGAGGTGTACGGCACCACGTTCCCGCCCGACGCGACGTTCTCGCTCCGAATCGCCGACGGGGTGGTACGGGGCTATGAGTACAACGGTACAATCGCGCCATACTATACGACATTCTATGGCATGTACGATCGCTACTATTCGTTCGGGCCCGGCAGCGATTGGGATCTGCCGGAGCACTGGTTGAGTCCGCCGGAGACGTTCGACTTCTCCACTCCGCTGAACTTCGTCCTCACGGCCGACATCATCGGGGGGAACTCCGGCTCACCGGTCATCAACTCCGACCTTGAAGCTGTAGGACTCATCTTCGACGGCAACATTGAGAGCCTGCCCGGCGACTACATCTACGACCCGGAGACGAACCGCGCCGTCGCAGTGGACGTTCGTGGAATACTCGAAGCTCTCGACGATGTTTACGATGCCGACCGTCTCGTCTTGGAACTCACCGCGGGCACTCTGGTGAATACAGAGGAAGAAGCGGACAGGATTAGGGCCCGACGCTAGCCGACGGGCGCGAGGAAGAAACGGGGGGCCTTGAGCCCCCCGTCCTGCTTTCAGCCCCGATCAATCTCACCTAGCAGAGCCTCCACCGCGGCGCGTAGCTGTTCGTCCTCTCCATCGGCACGTGAGTCCGGACGAGTTTCCACGATAATGTCCGGTACCGCGGGACCGTTCTCCATATTCTCGCCCGTCGCTTTGACGTACCAGCCACGGAACGGCAAGCGCACGAACGAGCCGTCGATCAACCCCCTACCGCCAGTCGAGATCACCGCTCCAAAGGTCGGCTCGCCGACCAGCGTCCCGAGCCCCAGGGTCTTGAACGCGTGCGAGAAGATCTCCGCATTCGAGAACGAGCTTGCATTGCACAGGGCCACGGCCGGTTTCGTCCACGCCGCCAGCGGTAACCGTTCACCGAACGGGTAATGGGCACGGAACTCGTCGTTATGCCTTTGCAGGTCGTCGGTGGCGCCGCGCGGAACCGTGTAGGAATGTTGCCGAACCGTAAGCACCGCCATCAGGTAGTCGGTGGTCCAGCCACCGCCGTTGTACCGGACGTCGATGACGATACCTTCCTTACCCTCACCGCTGGCCACGAGCTCGCGCTCGAACCGTTCGAAGCTTGGCCAGTTCATGCCCTGGATATGGATGTACCCGAGGCGCCCACCCGAGTATCTCTCGGTTAGCTCACGCCGATCTTTCACCCACTCGTTGTATAGGTCGCGGTTCAGGCTGCCGGTCGGACGAATGACCACGTCGCGTTCTTCACCGTTCGCCGCGCGCACGCCGAGTACGATCTTCTGGTTGACACCATCCGCCAGCAGCGAGTAGAAGTTCGTCTCGCGGCTCACCGGCGCACCATCGACAGACTGGATCACATCGCCCGCCTCGAGCTTGCTTGCCTCACGATCCGCCGGCGAGTTCGGAATCACGCGCACAACGCGCACGCCAGTCGCAACAGGATCCAACTCGGTGCCCAGCAGCCCCGTCCGCTCCGTCTGCGTTTCCGCTCGATCGGGCCCACGCAGACCGAGGTGGCTGGCGTTTAATTCGCCGAGCATCATGTTGAAGACGTCACGGAAATCGCGACTGGTCGAAGCTCGCATCGCCCAGGCGCCGTACTTCTCTCCGAGAGCTTCCCAGTCCCGGCCGTGGAAGTCCGGGTCGTAGAACCCATCGCTCAGCACACGCCAGGCCTCGCTGAAAACCTGCTCCCGCTCCTGCGGGTAGTTGATGTCCATGCGCGCCGAGAAGGGCAGCGCTTCGAGTCTTCCGCCGTCCGGCTTGATCCGGGCCAGCCGACCACCCGACCGACCCATGTAGAGATACTTCCCGTCAGGGCCCATGCTCACGCCGAAGGGAGACTGACCGCCCGATGTCAGCGCCTTCGTGTCGGTGCCGTCCCACTTCACACTGTGAAGGTCTTGGTCGGCATCGAAGTTCTGGCGGCCGCCGCGGTTGCTGACGAAGAAGAAGGTCTCCCCGTCGTGCGAGATCGCCAGGTCGGATTCATTGCCCGGTAGCGACGTCACCTGGACTAGACGTTCATGAATGCGCTCGAAGTCGATCTCTATCGGCTTCGGCTCGTCATCCTTCTTCTCCTCCTCCGACCCCCCTTTCTCCTTCTCTCCCTTCTCGCCCTCCAGTTCTTCCCAGTCTTGCCGGGTTCGCTGCCAGTCCTCCACGCGCAGCCAGACGAACCAGACGTCGTCGTCACCGTTGTTGCGCGACGAGATGAAGCCCAGCTTGGTGCCGTCACGGCTCCAAACGGGCGAGAAGTCGCCCTTGGGATGCTTGGTGAAGTTCACCGGCTCGCCGGATGCGTCGGCAGCGTGGATGTAGATCTCGGTGTTGAAGTCGAGGTCGGAGAGCGAATAGGCCAACCAGCGGCTATCCGGGCTCCACGCGAGGCCGCCCGGCGAGGCCCAACCTTCTTGCAGCACACGCTGGCCCCTCAGTCGTCCATCCTCGTACTCGGCCACGACCAGCGTGCCGCGACCGCGAGTGTAGGCGATCTGCTTGCCGTCCGGCGCCACACTGGGCGACGACTCTTCCGCTCGGGTGTCTGTCAACCGCACAGCACGGTGCCGCAAGCTCTTGAACAGGTCGGGCTGTTCCGGATCCGCCGACTGGAGGGCATACAGATCGTACTGCCCTTCCCGGTCGGATACGAAGATGAGCGTCGTATCGTTCAGCCAGGTTGCATCCCGATCACGATACGGGTGCCTGGTCAGGCGTACCGTGCGGTTCTTCTCGTCGTCGTTTTCGGTAACGAAGATCTCGCCTCGAGCAACGAAGGCGATGTACTTGCCGTTCGGTGTTACCGCGTAGCCGGAGGCCTGGTTCGTGAAAGTCCGCCGCACTACAGGGTCGAACCGGTCATCCTCGGGCACCTGGACTTCCAGGAGAGCCGCGTTCCCTGCGTCGTGCATCACATAGAGGTTCGTCCGTCGCTCGAACACGATGACACCACCGTCCGCATCGACGCCGAAAGTCCGCACGCCGTCTCCTTCGAAGCGCGTGAGTTGTTCCGGCGCACCTGCCGCAGCGCCGTCATCGCCGATCGACAACCGGAACAGGTTGTACGTGCCTTCGCGCTCGCTGACGAACAGCAGCATGCGGGAGCCCACCCACTCTGGACGGAAATCGTTTCCATCGAAATCGGTCAGGCGCGAGTATTCTCTCTCTCGCATGTCGTAGAGCCAAACGTCACGGTTCGCCGGGCCGCGGTAGTTCTTCCGGAATTCACCGTTGGTGCGGAACACGAATGCGACGAACCGCCCATCCGGTGACATGCGCGGCGTATAGCCGAATCCGTCCAGGAAGCGGTCTGGTGTCCCACCTGACGCCGACACCCGATAGATCTCGCGCTCGCGCTCGACCTGGACGTACGTACGCCGGGTCTCGAACAGCAGGTGTCCGTCCGGCGTCCAGCTACCAAGCACATCCGGAGCAGAGTGGTAGGTGAGCCGCTTGAGCGAGCCACCCTCCACGCCCATCACGAAAATGTCGTCGCTGCCGTATCGGTCGCTCACGAAGGCTATCGCGCGACCATCCGGGCTCCAGCGAGGGTAGCTTTCGTATGCCTCATGAACCGTGAGCCGGGTTGCTCGGCCACCGTCGATCGGCACCGTCCAGATGTCACCTTGATACGAGAACGCGACGGTCGCCCCATCCGGGCTTACTGCTGGAAAGCGAGCGAACGGGCCCTCACCCTCCTGAGCATTCCCGGCACCAGCGTCACCGATCGCAAGGACAAACGTTATGGACAGGGCGACAATGTGTTTGAGCATTGCGGATCGTCCCCAAGTTTGGGTGTTTCGTTTGTGGTTGGGGCGTCTTGTCGAGAGTCGTTCTTCCGCACCTATCCGTTGAGCGCCTGATCGAAGTCGGCGATGATGTCGTCCGCGTCCTCAAGACCGATCGACACGCGAATCAGGTTCTCGGAGATACCGGCTTCGGCCCGTTGCTCGGGGGTCAGTCGCGCGTGAATCATCGAAGCCGCATGCACCGCCAGCGTCTCTGTCCCGCCCAAGCTTACGGCGCGGCGCGCAAGCTCCAGCCGAGCGGTGAAGTCGCGAGCTGCACCAAAACCGCCGGCCAGCTCGAACACCACCATTCCCCCGTAGCCGTCCATCTGCCGCTGTGCCAGCTGGTGCTGTGGATGCGACGCCAGCCCGGGATAGTAGACCCGATCAACTCCGGGGTGGGACTCCAGGAACTCCGCGACAGTCATGGCATTGCTGTTCTGTCGGGCTACGCGGAACGGCAGCGTCTGCAGGCCCCGCGCCAGCAGCCACGCCTCGAACGGGTGAGAGATCATTCCGTAGATGACCAGGGCGGACCACAGGGCTTCAATTCGCTCGTTGTCTCCGACGACGGCGCCCGCGGTGACATCGCTGTGCCCGCCGAGATACTTCGTAGCGCTGTGGACGACCAGGTCGATCCCATGCTCGAGCGGTCGCTGATTGATCGGCGTCGCGAAAGTGTTGTCTACGCAGGTCGTGATTCCCCGCTCCCGCGCCAAGCCGGCAACGGCAGCCAAGTCGGTCATGGCGAGCGTCGGGTTGGTGGGCGTCTCGAGGAACATGAGCCGAGTATTCGGTCGCACCGCCGCCTCGAACGCCGACACGTCCGTCTGGTCCACCATAGTGACTTCGATGCCGTAGCGTGGCAGCCAACTTTCCAGCGCTTTCATCGTGCCGACGTAGTGGGTCTTCTGAGCGATGACGTGGTCCCCGGTCTCCAGCAGCGTGTGGAAGACCAGCATGATGGCCCCCATCCCGGAGCCCGTCACGAGGGCGGATTCGCCTCCCTCCAAGGTGGCGATCGCATCCTGCACGGCCGTGAAGTTCGGGTTACCGTAGCGTGTGTAGAATGTCTCCGGCCGCGTAGCGGTCGCGGCATCCGCCACATGTTCTGGCTCTTTGAACTCAAAGGTCGAGCTTTGCCAAATCGGCGCGGCAACCGGGGCTCCACCCCCGGGAGCAGCGTACACTCCTCTTCCTGTCGCGGAATGGATCACGCGACTGGCTATACCCCAACCATCAGACTTGTCTTTCTTGTGCTCACCCATGATACCTCCTGTGGTCGCCGCGCCGGCGCGCATCGACCGGACCCGTTGACGTCACCCTGCGGGCGCAGAATGGTGGAAAGCCGCTCCGTCATGCGGTCACCGCCCGGAGCCGCGGCAACATCCTCTTCGTGTCTGACTCAGAGACGTTTCTCCAGAACAGCCACAGAATGGCGAACGACCTCTCGTGTCGCCACAGTCAGCGCCGCCAGGCTGATGACATCCCCGCCGAGAAGGGTCTCGACAACCTCTCGCAGCGCCTCGAGGCGCGTTGCGTTCCGCGCCCTGAAGACGGCGAACCGCTCGTCCAGCGAAGCCTCCGGCTCGCCCGATGCAAGAACCGCCAGCGTCAGCTTCCGGCGCGCCTGACTCAGATCCTGCACCAGTCCCTGCGCCGCTCTTTGCTCCCATTCGTCTTCGCCTGGAGCCACATCCAGTAGCTCCTGGAGCAGCGCGAAATCGACGTGCTCCGCCAGCGCGCAGTAAACGCGGCCCACATCGTCGACCGAACGGCCTGCTTCCTCCGCGATTCGCGTGACCGCCATCAGATCTCCCAAGAACTGCAGCGCCGCTATCTTCTGCGCCTCTTCGGACGACACCCCACTGCGCCGTAGATCCTCGACGGCCTCCTCGAAGGTGACGCGCCGCGATCCATGGATTATCGACGGCAAAATCCCGGACAACTCGGCGACCGGTCGCTTGAAGCGTTCGATGGCCCCGCTGATCCCTACGTCCTCCGGCAGGTTCTCCACCGCCCACCTTACGGTACGTTCAAGGACGCCTTCCAGGAGGAGAAGCCAGTCGTATTCCTGTTCCGCCGGCAGACGGCCCCGGTTTCGCTCAACGCCCTCGAGCAGCTCTCTGACGCCCGCGATCTCCAGCGCCACGTACCACCCGCGTGCAAGGGTAGCCGGCGAAGCCGCGGTGTCGCGTGTGACGCGCGGGATAAACGTGCTGCCCATCAAGTCGACCAGCCAATTGGTCAAGACCGTCGCGATGATCTCGCGTTGCAGGCGGTGGCCACGGACATCGTCATCCGTGACGCGAGCCACGACGCGTTCGGGGAAATAGCTGCGCAGAAGCTCGAGCAGGGCAGGATCATCCGGAAGCGTCGACTCGATGATCTCTTTCTTTAGATGCAACTTCGTATAAGCCAGGAGCACGGCGAGCTCGGGACGCGTGAGGCTCTTACCTACCTCCTGTCGTGCCTGCAGACGGCCCCAGCCCGGCAGGAACTCGAGACCGCGGTTCAACCCGGCCCGCTGCTCCAGGTAATAGGACGCATCCCTGAAATCGCTCAGACGATCCCTCGCCCTTATCTGTTCCAGGCTCAACCCCCGAGCCTGAGACCGGTTATTGGCCAGGACCATCTCGGCCACATCGTCTTTCACCTCGACCAGAAGATCGTTGCGTTCGTCCTCCGACATGTCACCGCGATCAATCAGCGTCCGCGCCAAGATCTTGAGATTGACCTCTCTGTCGGACATGTCGACGCCGCCGGAGTTATCGATGGCGTCGGTGTTCGCCCTCCCGCCTGCTAAGGCGTACTCGATCCTGGCCAGCTGAGTCAGGCCGAGGTTACCTCCTTCTCCGACCGCCACGACTCGCAACTCGTTCGCGCTGATGCGTACGGCGTCGTTGCTTGAATCGCCGACATCGGCATTGGTCTCATCCGAGGCTTTGACGTACGTACCGATCCCGCCGTTCCAAAGCAGCTCGGCCGGCGCGCGGAGGATCCCACGAATCAGCGCTTGGCCGTTCAACACGGCGTCATCGATACCGAGCGCCAATCGAGCTTCGGGTGACAGCTCGATCTCCTTCGCGCCCCGCGGGTAGACCCCTCCCCCTTCACTGATCAGCGCCCGGTCGTAGTCGGCCCAACTCGAGCCCTGGAGCTGGAAAAGGCGCAAACGTTCTTCGTACGAGATCTCCGGGTCCGGGTTCGGGTCCATGAGGATGTGCCGGTGATCGAATGCCGCGAGCAGCCTGATGGTTCGGCTCAACAGCATTCCGTTGCCAAACACGTCTCCGCTCATGTCCCCGATCCCAACCACCGTGACTGGCTCGGCGTTGACATCCTTGCCTGTCTCGCGGAAGTGATGCCGCACACACTCCCATGTTCCGCGGGCCGTTATCTTCTCCTTCTTGTGGTCGTACCCGCGCGAGCCGCCCGAAGCGAAGGCATCTCCCATCCAGAAGCCGTACTGACCGGATATCGCATTTGCGGTATCCGAGTACGTCGCCGTGCCCTTGTCGGCGGCCACCACCAGGTACGGATCCTCGCCGTCGTAAACGATGACATCACGAGGAAGAACGACCTTTCCGTCTACGATGTTATCGGTAACATCCAGCAAGCCGCTGATGAAGTCTTGATAGCAATCCCGCACCGCCGGCTCCAGCGCGTTCCGATCTGCCGGAGGCTTCCTGACATAGAAAGCGCCCTTTGCGCCGCTTGGCACGATAACGGTGTTCTTGACCTGCTGTGTCTTCACCAAGCCGAGTACCTCGGTGCGGAAATCGTCGGGCCGCTCGCTCCAACGCAAACCACCACGGGCCACCGGGCCGAATCGCAGGTGCAGTGCAGCGGTCCGCGGTCCGTGGACGAACATCTCCCGCGCAGGCCGGGGATTGGGCATCTGCTGGATCGCAGCGCAATCGAACTTGAACGTCGTTCGAGGCACTGGCAGTTCTTTCTTCAGGTTGGCGAAGTGACTCGTGCGCACCGTGGCCTCGATCAGGTTGTACAGGCGCCTGAACGTAAGGTCATCGCCAATGCTCTCGACGCGTTGGAGCGACTCCTTGAATCGGGCCTTCGCCTCGACAGCGGAGTTCTCTCGATCCCCCGCGAAGTCCGTGTCGAACCTGACCGAGAACACGTCGAGGAGAATCCGAGCAACCTCGGGATGGTTTGTGAGAGCATCGGGAGCTGCGCGCCGACTCGTCACCGCCCCGATCTGAAATGCGTACGCGGAGTAGGCACGCAGCACCGAGACATCCGGCCAGGCAAGGCCAGCGGTGATGACCAGTCGATTGAACTGGTCGCTGTCCGCTTTGCCGGCCGCGATGGCACGCAAGGTCTCGGCGAGCCTCGGCCCGACATCGCCACGATCGAGTCGACCCGAGTCCGGGCCCTGCACGACGAACCTGTGGATCGTCGCTTCTCCCACATCCATCGCGTCGGCCTCGATTACCCGCAGGCCGAGGTGCTCCAGCACGGGCATCGCGTCCGCCAGTATCATCGTCCCCCGAGCGACGAACAGGCGCAGGTCACTGGCTGCAATCTCGCCGTTCTCGTGATCTTCCAGCGCCACCTGCATGAGGCCGGTTGTCTGCAGTGCCTCCAGTCGGTAAATGTCCTCGACCGCCGTTTCCACATCGACCGTGGCAACATAGGCCGCCGAGAAGGCGTCGAAGTACGTGTCCACCAGCCTGTGCACCATCTCGGCGCCATACCGTTCGCCCAAGGCGTCGCGCAGACGCTGCTTCCATGTGCGAACGATGGTTTCGACTAGCCTTCCGAGATCTTCGATGTCCGCTCGTTCCACGCGTTCTGGATTGGCGGAGATGTAGAAATGCAGTCGAGCGGTATCGCCAGCACCGATCGAGAGGTGATCGTTCAGAATACTGCCACCCAGCGTGTTAGTGACCTCGGTGCGCAGACGGCCTCGGATCTCATCGGTGTAGTTTCGCTTCGGCAGAATCACCACGACGTTGACGCCTCGAGCCAACGCATCGGGCGTTACGATCAGCCGCACATCGCCCGTATCCTCAGTGGCCATCACCGCGAGGATCTCTTTCCGCAGGTCGTCGACGCTGACGAGGAATAGCTCTTCTAGCGGCATATCGTTGAAGAGTGCGACGATTGCCTTGTAGTCGTGTGACCCCTCGGGAACGTTCGCACCCTCGAGTACCTGCTTCAGCTTCTGCCGCAGGATCGGAATGTTGCCGGCATTCTCGGCGTACGCCTGCCACGTGAAGAGGCCTAAGAAGCGTCGCTCTCCGGCGACCTGCCCCGCAGCGTCGAGCTTCTTGACGCCGATGTAATCCATGCGGGCACGCCGGTGGACCCGCGACTCCGAGTTCGCCTTGGACACAAGCAGCACTTCCTCTTGCAGCGCCCGGCTGCGGATATCCGAAGGAAGCTCGTCGACAAGGATCGGCTCCCAAGCCGACGACTCCTGCTCGCTCCTGAGAATGCCCAACCCAGAGCCCCGAGAGACGGACGCATAACGACGGCCGTCTTCCCCCTCGCGCATGTCGTACTCCCGGTACCCCAGAAAGACGAAGCCATCGTCTCTCAGCCAGTTGAGAAACGCGATGACTGCATCGATCTCGGGAGCGCGGTCCGGCAGTCTACGGGCGTCCGCACGAAGAATGGCGGCGATCTCATCGGTCTTGGCCAACATTGCCGGGAAGTCATCCGTGGCGAGGAGCAGGTCTTCCACGCAGGCCCGGATCCCCTCTTCAACCGATCTGACGATGGCCTGGTCCAGATGCCCCTCGAACTCGGTGTACATCACCGACGTCCGCTTGCCGGCAGAACGCCAGTCACGAATGCGAGCGACCTGCCCGCGCTCGTCCCTTTCGACAACCATGACCGGGTGCAATTGGTGTCGTATCTCGAATCCCCTGCCCGTGAGATACTGCCGTACGGTATCGACGATGAAGGGGCGGTCGCCGATGATCACTTCCATGCCACCCAGATGCCCGAACTCGGGTCGCTGGCGGACGCGAACCGCAACTCCATCGGGGTCCGTCGCTTCCAGCAGCTCGAAGATCTCCTTCACCGTGTTGGCGAGGTCGTTTTCGCTCCGGCCGACGAAGAAATCCGCTGAAGCGCGGCCCAGCATCTTCTCCGCCAATGACTTGAGCGCCGGCAGCCGATCCGAGTCAGCGCTCGATTCGAGGGAGCCGAGGATCGCCCCCAGAACAGAAGCGCCGGGCTCGCCTTCTTTCTTGGTCTTCATATCTGTCTACTTGCGTGGTATCGAATCCGCACTCCGGCCGCAGCTTCACTCCCTGTCGACCGGCGGCCAGAACTCACCTGCGGCAATCTGGCGTGGCCCTGCAAGCCCTCGCAATATACTTCGGGCGACCCGATGTGCCGGGCTCTCGAAGGAGGCTAGCCCGGGTCACCCGATCGGGCCGCGCTGGTCAGTTGCCGGCTGAATATACGTCGCTGCCGCTCAGGATCGAGCCCGCGCCGCAACACAGCATGTACTGATCCGGCGAGGCCGAACGAGGCGGGCCAACCAACCCGAGGGGAATTCGGACGGTGCAAGAGGAGCAGGGCCGGTGAGCCGCCGGCCAAGGCTGAACCCAGAGCCGGGACTGGGCCGGTTCCGCCCGGCTTGGTGGAGTCGGAACAGGCACCTCCAGGCCATCTGGAACCGACTGCTGCGACCGCAGGTCAAGGTCGATACTACCCGCGCCCGTTGGACGACACCCGACGGAGACTTCATGGACATCGACTTCATGGACGGTCCGGTCGCGTCTCCACAATTGCTGGTCATCCACGGCCTCGAAGGGTCCTCGAACCGCAAGTACGTGCGCGGCCTCCTCGCCCTGGCGGGGGAGCGAGGCTGGAGGGGCGTTGCGCTCAATTTCAGGGGTTGCAGCGGGACGCCGAACCGCACTCCGCGCCTTTACCATTCAGGCGACTCCGCCGAGTTAGGCTGGGTCATCGGCGAACTTGTGAAGCGAGATCCGGGAGCGCCGATCTTGCCGGTCGGGATGTCGTTGGGGGGGAACGTTCTTCTCAAATGGTTGGGCGAACAGGGGGAGGTGGCTCCCGACGAGGTCGTTGCCGCCGTCGCGATATCTACACCCTTCGACCTGGCCGCCGCGGCCGAGAAGATGTCGCGCCGGGCCGGCCGGCTCTACAGCCACTTCTTTCTGCGCACGCTCAAGTTCAAAGCCCTGCAGAAGGCGCGCGAATACCCTGATCTGCTCGATGCAAAGGCGATCCGCCGGGCCCGTAACTGGCGTCAGTACGACGAAGCAGTTACGGCGACCCTGCACGGGTTTCGCGATGCGGAGGACTACTGGGCACGCTCCAGCTCGATATTCCGACTGGATGGAATCCGACGGCCGGTCTTGTTGATCAACTCTAAAGACGATCCGTTGATCCCGGAATCCGCCCTACCGAAAGAGGCGGTCGCGAGATCGAGCTGGCTCCAAGCAGAGTTCACCGCGAAGGGAGGGCATGCGGGGTTTGTGGCAGGAGTGATCCCATGGCGGCCGCAGTATTGGGCGGAGCATCGGGCAGTGGATTTCCTGGCGGACTACGTTCCATCCATGCGCCCGGTCCGAGCCTCGCCGTGAATCTACACGCAGCCTAAGAACGGCTCCCTTGGAGGTCTGCAGCGCAACAGACAGAATCCGTTTCATGGCTGCGCCGCTCTAACCCGCGTCTTGTCGGCCCTGCCTTAGGCCTGCTCCGAATCCAGATACACCTGCGAAAGCTCGCCCGCGAACTCGATCGTCAGGTTGACCCAGCCCGTCACTTGCCGACCCTCCCTGTAGCCCGGCCAGAATCTGATCCGGTCCTCGAGAACTTTATGCGCCGCCGGTAGCACCTCTCTGTCACTCGGGGAGCGGTCTTCCACCACCATGACCCAACCTTCGGTCCCTATCTGCAGGCGGAACCGGGCCGTACCCCGG
The DNA here is from genome assembly GCA_039589375.1 of Gemmatimonadota bacterium. Lineage (GTDB taxonomy): Bacteria > Gemmatimonadota > Gemmatimonadetes > Palauibacterales > KS3-K002 > JASFMO01. The sequence continues at coordinate 21,988 of JBDHHL010000011.1, forward strand.
AGGTCGGGATAGTCGCGGGCGATGATCGCTGCAACCTGTCTCGCGTTCCTCAGCCTCGGCGCGTGCACGACGTGTTTGACCACGTCGAAAGTGATCGGCAGCTCTACAAGAGCAGGAACTGCCGCGCCCCCGTGCTGAGCAGGCCGGAACCTCATCTGCTCGGCAATCCACGTCGCTGCGTCGTCCAGTTGCTCGTTGCCCGAGCTACGTGATACGTCGACGTCCCTCACATACCCACGTTCGTCGACCCGCAACTGCAGCACGACGCGAGCCTCGAGGCCGGCTCCTATCGCGCGCATCGCCGCGGTGATCTCGTCTCGATTCGCCAGGATAGGTGGGGTATCGTAGGCTGGCGGTGGTTTGCCGCTACACGCGAGGGCCGCGCACAGAACCGCGGTCGCCGACAGAGCCGACCTTACGAACCGCGCGCTCATGGTATCGCCTCCTGCAAACGTTCGGGCGCCCCATACTATCA
>JBDHHL010000012.1:0-22230 GCA_039589375.1 Gemmatimonadota bacterium
GAAGCCGGCTACCAGCGAGTGCTCGTTCAGCTACGTTCATCCCGATGCTCGAGTCACCAGGCGAGGACGTGTAGACCGGTACACCGGACTCGTAACAGGCGGCGAGCAGAGATTTGCGCTCGAGGCCCAGAGCTTTCTCGCGCTCCCCCACGTACCGGCCACAGAGGTGATGGAACTCGGCCGTTCCCATCGTCCGCTGGAAGTCCTCGGCTTGTAGAATCTCCCGGAAGAACGCGTCCGTGGATAGAAGCACATCGTAGTCGAAGAAGATGTCGTGGATCCTCACGACGCCTTCCTGTCGCAGTTCCACGTCCGACACCTCCGGCCGGCCGCGATGCATCTCGAGGCCTATGCCGAAGTGCGTATCGTGATAGAGAATCGCGCCCGTCGAGACGATCCAATCCACGAAGCCGGCATCGACCAAGGGAATGAGCGCGGACATGCCGAGCCCGGCCGGCGTGAGGGCACCACTGAGACTCAGGCCCACGGTGACATCGGGCTGGAGCACTCGCTCCGCAAGCAACTGACACGCCTCTCGCAATCGACCGGCGTTGTAGGCGAGGAACGCCCCGTCCATCAGGTCGGCAGCGCTCTCCTCGCCGGTGATCGGCTTGGGATCGATCAGCGGGCCCCGTAGAAACGGGCTCCGTTCTTCACGCGTCATCTCTGGTGTCTCTTTCGGGAGTTGTCCACGGCAGCCAGGCTCAACCGCTCGACGCAAATCTCAGGCTATCGTGGTCCAAGGCACCCGAGCAATCGATCAAAGGAACCTTGGACCAGCCAGTAGGAATGTATGATAACGTACTATAGCTTCATGACCCGGCGTTCCCTGCCTCGCGCGTCCTATGGGCATCTATGATGATTTCGGCCGCCCGCTCCGGTGTGTCGGCCACGCGAATGATCTCCAACTCGTCCGCCGAGAGCTTGCCTTGTTGCAGCATGTTATTCTTGATCCACCTCAACAGGGAAGCATGGTAGCGAGTGTTGAAGATCACTAGCGGGAAGTTGTGGACCCTTCCGGTCTGAATCAGGGTGAGCGCCTCGAACAGCTCATCCATCGTCCCGTAGCCGCCCGGGAAGATCACGAAGCCTTCCGAGTATCTCAGGAACATCGTCTTGCGGACGAAGAAGTAGCGGAAGGTAAGGGTCAGGTCCAGGTACTTGTTGGTGTCTTGCTCGAAAGGCAGTTCGATGTTGAGACCAATCGAGAGGCCACCACCGAGCCGTGCGCCTCTGTTGGCGGCTTCCATGATTCCCGGACCGGCACCGGTGATCACTGCGAACCCTGCCTCTGCCAGGAGGCGGCAAGTTTCGGTAGCGGCCTTGTAGTCCGGATCCGAGCGGGCAGTGCGGGCCGACCCGAATATCGAGACGGCGTTGCCGACGCGCGCGAGTGCATCGAAGCCATCGACGAACTCGCCCATGATGCGGAACACACGCCAGGGGTCCTTCAGTGTCGGATCCGGAATGGGCTCGAGGATCTCGGCGAGCCGCTCGGGGTGTGGCCGGGTGACGGCCTCGGTGAGCTCCGGCTCGGTTATCTGTCGGCTGAACAGACGCTCGTCTGCCGTGTAAGCGCCTCGAGGAATACGTTTGGTTTGGCTTACCGACCGGCGACGCCGCTTGGCGGCAGCACCCTTTCTGCGCTTTTCCATAGCCTAGATTGCTCCGTCAATGCGGCCCGGCTGTGCATGACACCTCGCGCGTATCGGTGGCTGCGCTCAGGAGTCTGGACGACTCTGCGACCGGACCCTTAGACGTCAAGGGCGGCCACCTACGATGACCGCCCGGTTCCAAGTTTCCCTCAAATGGGGTCGCGGCCAGCTAAGGGTCAACTCGCCCCCGGCAGGCCCAGAATGCGGGGTGTCTCAGTGGGCGCCTCGGCAACAGGCGGCTTTGTGGTCGCCCTTATCACGCCCGATGTCGAGGGGTCCTCCATGTGAACCTGCCCGTTGAAGCGAGCTCCCTCGTCCAGCTGAACGCGCCGGCTGCGGATCTCACCCTGTATGTCGCAGGTGGATTGCAGTTCGAGGCGGCTCTCGGCGACGATGTTTCCGGAGACGCGGCCACTGATTACCGCGTCCTGCGTGACGATATCTCCCGTCACTTCTCCGCCCCTTCCCACGACGATGGACTTGCCGGCCTTCAGTGTACCCTCAACGCTACCCTCCACGCGAATCGTGCCTTCGGTTTCGCAGTTCCCCACGATCTTCATCCCGGCTGCGATGAGAGAGATTGCCGCATCATTGCTTTGCTGTTCTGCCTTTGGCATTGGCTTCCGTTGTTCCCCAAGTGGTTTTTTCTCGCGTCCTATCATCGGCCTACCCTAGGCGCCTGACCTTTGTCGAACCAGCGTGAACGGATTGATCGGCTGCCCCGCCTGCAAGATCTCGAAGTGCAGGTGCGGAGCCGTCGAGCGACCTGTATTGCCGGAAAGAGCGATCACCTCATTCTGGCGAACCGTGTCTCCCGGAGTCACGTACAGTCGGGACGCATGTCCATACATCGAATGATAGCCTGTGTTCCCGTGCTGAATCAGCACGTAGAGCCCATACACCGAATCTGCCCCGGCTTCGGTCACCACCCCTGCACCGCTTGCGCGGATGTAGGAGTGCTGTGCCACCGCGATGTCGATGCCAGGATGGGCACCGTCTTGCGCCTGTTGAAGCTCCTGCGTCACGAAGCCTGCCGTGGCCAACGGCCAGCTCGTCGGAATCTCCGGTGAGAGACCCGTGCCCGGTGCCCCCTCCTCTGCCAGCATCGGCTCTCCCGAAGGCAAGATGTCCGGCGCCGGACCTGCTGCCAGAACGTTGCCGCCAAGCATATCCCGGATCTTCTCGTATTCTCGTTGAAGGGTGGCGAGGTTCTCTCCCAGCTCCTCGATCTTGGCGTTATCGGCCTCCAGGTAGGTGATCTGGCGCTCGAGCTCCGGAATTCGGGCTGTCTGCGCCGCGAAGTACCACCAGCTGCCGAGAACAAAACCGAGCCCTAGCAGGCACCCCATCCCGAGAGCCGCGCCGATCCGCAGCATACGTGGCGTGAGACGCAATGTGCGCGTACGCTCCGTGTCGCTCGGGACAAGTACAACGGTGTAGCCACCCTCGTTCTCGTTCATCGGCCTCGCATCAAACGACGCCGCCCACGCCGACGATGACTTCCACTATGCGCTCGAAGTCTTCGGCATCGCGGAACGGGACCTCGATCCTCCCGCGGTCAGCTCCATCTAGCCTCACGCGCACCGAGGTGCCCAATGCACGGGCCAGCGCTTGCTCTGCTCGGGCTGCGTAGCTGCTCGAGTACCCTTCTGCCTCCTTGCCAGCCGGCCGCTTCCCTCTGGCGCTTACTCGGCGCTGCCGAACACGACGCTCCACCTCACGGACTGACAGGCCATCCTTTGCCGCCGCACGGGCCAAGTCGATGACACGATCCTGGTCACTGAGACCTAGCAGCGCCCTTGCATGTCCCGCCGTGATAGCCCCCGCTGCTACCAAGTTACGTACAGCCTCGGGGAGCCCCAGAAGGCGCATGGTGTTCGCCACCGTGGACCTGTCGCGGCCAACTCGCCCCGCAACCTGAGACTGAGTCAACCCGAACTCGTCGACGAGCCGGCGGTACGCCCTCGCCTCATCGAGCGGGCTGAGATCCTCTCGCTGGAGGTTCTCGATGAGCGCGAGCACCAGCATCGTGCGGTCATCGACTTCGCGCACGACAACTGGAACCTCTGCCCATCCAAGCTCTTGCACCGCCCGGAATCGCCGCTCGCCAGCCACGATCTGCCAGCCGCCATCCTCAACCGGTCTTACCAAGACCGGTTGGAGGAGGCCGTTCTCGCGGATCGATGTAACGAGACCGTCCAGGCTTTCCCTGTCCACCCCTTCGCGCGGCTGATAGGGATTCGGGCGTAGCGCGGAAACGGGGAGGGTTTCGGCTTCCGGGCCCGCGGCTGCTTCCTCGGGAAGATAGTCCCCGAGAAGTGCGCCCAGCCCCTTACCGAGTCGCTTCTGCTGCTTTTTGGCCACTTCCATTCCTGCTCATAAGTTCTTGTGCCAGCGCAAGATAACTGGATGCGCCGGACGACAGTACATCATACACGACGATAGGCGAGCCGAAGCCCGGAGCTTCAGCCAGTCGGATATTGCGAGGGATCGAGGTTTGGAAAACCTTCGGCCCGAAGTACTCCCTAGCCTCGTCGGCCACCTGGCGCGACAGATTCAACCGCTCGTTGAACATAGTCAACAACACACCCTCTATCTGCAGGTTTGGGTTGAGGGCGCGTTGAACGAGTCGAACCGTATTGAGGAGCTGGCTCAGCCCCTCCAGGGCGTAGTACTCACATTGGATCGGTATCAAGACGGTATCCGCAGCCGCGAGCGTGTTGACCGTAAGAAGTCCCAACGACGGTGGCGAGTCGATGATCACATACTCGTAGCGGTCACGGATCGGCTGCAGTGCCTCGCGAAGAAGCGTCTCGCGGCCTTGACGATGCGCCATCGCGACCTCCGCGCCTAGAAGATCCCGGTGCGACGGGAGGAGGTCCAACTTCGCGAAGTGAACACCCGCGAGCATGACGTCGGCCGCGGGCGTTCCCTCGAGCAGGGCATCGTACACAGAGAAGTCTATCTTGCCCCGATCGACGCCAAGACCGCTGGTCGCATTGCCCTGAGGGTCCGCGTCGACGACGAGCGTCCGCCTCTCGGCGACGGCGAGGCAAGCGCCTAGATTGATGGCAGTAGTGGTCTTACCCACCCCGCCCTTCTGATTGGCGATGGTGATGACTTTCGACATTTACTCTACCTAGCCCGAGCGGAGCGAAGGCGGGGGTAGGCTCAGGTTCGTAGCAATTATACTTGCGCCGTAGCTGATAGGAAAGGCCTAGCTGTTTCACGTGAAACAGACCGGGCACGCCAAGAGCCAGGTGGACCCCCGTTTCACGTGAAACGCACCTTTCTCGCTACACCCTTGGCGGTAGGACTTCCTATTTCAATGCCTTGGAAACTCGTCTTCGGTCGGCCGTCGCCGAGAGCTTGTCTACTGCCGCTTGCGAACTTCCATCATGAGGTTCTGCAGGTCGCTCGGCGCCACGCCCGGGATGCGGGCCGCTTGCGCCAGCGTCCGCGGCTGTACCCGCTCGAGCTTGTCGCGCGCCTCGGTCGACAGGCTGGCCAGTTCTCCATACGGGAGATCCGGTGGCAGCTTGAACTCGGCCTGCCGTTGCAACCTCTCCGCCCGTGCTCTTTCCTTGGCTACGTAGCCGGCGTACTTGATCTCCATTTCCACGGCCGCCAGCGCGTCGAAGTCGGGGGGCTTGCTTTCAGACAGGGGTCCCGCGGGCCCGACCAGGTCCAATAGCCTGACCTGCGGCCGCTTGATCAGTTTCGCCACAGGCGTCGAGTCCTCTATACAGCCGGCACCTCGCTCACGCAGGTAGTCGTTCACCTTCTCGGGCGCGGCCAACGTTGATGCGGCCCAGCGCTCGGCTTCCTCCCTCTCCTCCAGCTTCTGCTCAAGCACCCTGACCTGGTCTTGGTTCAGCAGCCCGAGGTCGGCTGCCGTCGGACCCAGCCTCGCGAGCGCGTTGTCTTGCCGCAGGGTGAGGCGAAACTCGGCTCGCGAAGTGAACAGGCGGTACGGCTCATCTACCCCTTTGGTCACAAGATCATCAATCAGCACGCCGATGTATGCCTGGTCTCGCTCGAGCACGAACGGCTCTCTATCCAACACACCAGCCGCGGCGTTTACACCGGCGGCGATCCCTTGGGCCGCGGCTTCCTCGTAGCCTGTTGTACCGTTGATCTGGCCCGCGAAATAGAGCCCGGGAATCGCCTTCACCTCCAAGGTTCGGTTCAGCTGGTGCGGTGGAAAGAAGTCATATTCGATGGCGTAGCCCGGCTGAGTCATCTTCGCCCGCTCAAGGCCGGGAACAGCCGACAAGAAAGCCCGTTGCACATCCGGAGGCATGGAAGTCGAAAGCCCGTTGACGTACAACTCCGACGTCTCGAGCCCTTCCGGTTCCAAGAAGATCTGATGACGCCGCGCGCCGGGGAACTTCACGATCTTGTCCTCGATGGAGGGGCAGTATCGTGGCCCCTGGGCGGCGATGGCTCCTCCGTATAGCGCCGAACGGTCTAGGTTTTCCCGAATGATCTCTTTGACTTCATCCTCTGCCCAAGTGATCCAGCAGGGCAGCTGCGGCAGTCGTGGCGCCCGCTCCCAGAACGAGAAATGAAACGCTTCCGGATCTCCGTCTTGCCGCACCATCTTCGAGAAGTCCACGGTCCTTCCATCTACGCGCGGCGGTGTCCCCGTCTTGAAACGGATCACCTCGAGCCCCAGGGCCTCCAACTGCTCCGAAAGCTCGACCGAGGGAGCATCGCCCGCACGGCCTGCCGCCTCACGAATCCCACCCCCAATGTGAATCCCGCCCCTGAGGAACGTGCCAGCTGTAACGACCACACTGCGGCTCTTGAACTCCGAACCGTCCCGACACGTAATCCCAGCGGCGCGCCCCGCCTCCAACAGTAGCTCGCGAGCTGTGCCTTGAAACATGTCCAGCAGCGGTGTTTGCTCCAAGAGCGTTCGCATGGCGCGGGGGTAAAGCCAGCGGTCGCACTGGGCGCGTGGGGCCCAGACGGCGGGCCCCTTACGGCGGTTGAGCATGCGAAACTGAACGGACGTTCGATCGGTAGCACGCGCCATCAGCCCGCCAAGTGCGTCCACCTCACGCACTACCGTGCCTTTCGCTACTCCGCCGACCGCCGGATTGCAGCTCAACTGCGCAACTCGGGCCAGGTATGACGTGATCAAGAGCGTGCGAGCGCCTATGCGCGCCGCCGCAGCGGCCGCTTCGCAACCGGCGTGTCCACCTCCGACCACTATGACATCATAAGTCGAAATCATCTCGCCTCATCCAGCTACACGAAGACGGTCCCGGTCGGTTCGTAAACATCGGGATAGGCGTCAAGGTATAACGAACGAGAGGCTGGGCCAGTATGGGTGGATGTGCGGGCGAGGCTGGCTTCGGGCTTCGCCTGCTAGCCGCATTGCTGACAGCGTCTCATATTGCGAGCAATCGTTAAGAAGCGAGTCGCAAGGCATAGGCGGACGAAGGGTCTCAATCCATGTCGGGCGTCGAAGAAGTATTCAGGGCGTACAAGGTCCGCGGTCTCGTACAGGGCGTAGGGTTTCGCTGGTGGGCTGAGCGCGAGGGACGTCGCCTCGGACTGCGGGGGACCGTTAGGAACTGCCACGACGGAAGCGTTGAGGTCGCGTTCGCCGGGCGGCGGGACGCAGTCGATGAGATGTACGAGCAACTGCAAACGGGACCCTCCGCTGCGCGCGTTGTGGAATTGGAGGAGCTACCGCCGCCGGAGCAGCTGCCCGACGACTTCCGGATAACGTTCTAGATGCATGTCATAGATGCACCAATACTCGCAGCGTCCAGCGCGTTCCGTCCGAGTTGGCCCGCTTACCCTTGCGGCCGCCACACTCATCTGCCTACCGCTTAGCCCGCTGCAGGCCGCTCGCAGCAGGCCGCAGGATCCGAGTGCGCCCGAGCTCGTGCTTCCAGCGAGCCCGCCGCAAAGCACCACAGATGCTCGAAGAGGTAGTGGGCGGAAGATTGGCCTGGTGCTGAGCGGAGGCTCTGCCCGTGGGCTAGCACACGTGGGCGTGATTCGTGTGCTCGAAGAAGCCGGGCTAGAGTTCGACGTCGTCACCGGAACGAGCATCGGCGCCATAATCGGCGGACTGTACTCCACCGGCTACACACCGGACCAGATGCTCTCCGTGGCTGCCGCCGCCGACTGGGACCACCTGTTCAGCGACCTCGCGCTGCGCAGAAACCTACCGGTGGAGCGCAAGCCCGAAGTCGATCGCCTGGCCTTTGCTCTGCCAATACGTCGCGGCAAGCCGCGGCTTCCGGGCGGATTCATAGCCGGCCAGCACATCGGTCAGTTCCTTACCCTGCTCACCTGGAGGGTACACCCAGTCCGCGACTTCCGGACCCTGCCGCTTCCCTTTGCCGCCGTCGCGACAGACGCCGAGACAGGTAATGCCGTGCGCTTGGAGAACGGCTACCTGCCCAACGCAATCCGGGCCAGCACAGCCATCCCGAGCGTGTTCGCTCCTGTGGAGGTAGACGGGCGACTGCTCATAGACGGCGGTGTCGCCCGGAACCTACCCGCAGAGGACGCGCAGGCACTCGGCGCCGAGGTACTGATCTGTAGCGATGTTTCGAAGCCGCTCATGCCGGCCGACAGCCTAGACAACTTGCTCGCGGTTCTCGACCAGACCATCGGCTACCGCAGCTGGGAGTCGACCTTGAAGCAGCGAGAGAGGTGCGATGTCCTCATCCTTCCGGACATAGCAGGGCTATCATCTACGGCATTCGATAGAGCACGAGAATGGGCCGAACGGGGCGATGCGGCGGCGCGCGCGGCGCTGGCCGAAGTGGCCGAGCTCGGCCTGGCTTCTGGTCCGCCACCCTCGCCTCCGGAACCCGACGCCCGAAGGCTGGGACCTGCGACTCCAACGGCGACCGCTTCGGCGGAATCCGCTGGGGTCGACCCTTACGCCGACTCCGTCTACATCGCCGATCTGGCCATAGCCGGCCTGAGGACCGCTTCACAATCGTTCGTACGCGACCGGCTTCGCATCATCGTGCCCGGCTGGGTAGGACTCTCAGACCTCGATGCCGGGGTCACGCGGCTCTACGACACGGGACGGTTTCTAGAGGTCCAGTATTTGTTGGATGACATCGAAAAGAAGGAGGCGTCCGGGGCACCTGCCCTTGGTGAGACGAGTCAAGCCGCCGGTCTGTCAGCTGAGCGCATCCTCCAACTGATCGTGGTTGAGGAGCGCTTTGCGCGGCTGGGCTTCGGCTACCGCTACGACAGCCGGTACAAAGCTGCGCTGTTGGCATCGGCGGTCGCGTTTGACGTTCTCGGGTACGGGACGCGAGTCGAGGCCGACGTCCGTTTGGGTGAGCAGGGCCTCGCGGAAGGTCGACTCACCCGCCGCGTAGGGCACACGCCGGAGTTCCTCGTGGGCGTCGACATCGGCTACCGCCGTATGCCCTTCGACATCTACCAGGAGGGACTGCGCGCGGGCTCACCACGGGCATACGTGACACACGTCTCTCTCGGAGCGGGGCTCGCGATCGGCAACGCTGCAGTGCTCGGCGTTCGCATCAAGGGAGAGCACGCCGACCTAGACGAGTTCGCTGTTGTCGGAGAGCCGTTCACGGGCGAGAGCCGCTCGTACGCAACGGTCAGCGCGCTATTCGGCCTCGATTCGTACGACCGGGCCGTCTTTCCCCGCACCGGCGCCCGCGCCCTCCTGAAGTCGGAGTACCGGTTTGCCGGTGACGACGGTTCGTTCGTTCACAGCGTCCTGGATGCCGAGGGCGCAGTGCCGCTGCTCGATCGGCTAGCGCTGCTCGGCCGCCTGACCGTCGGCACCAGTTCGGTCGACGTCCCTGATCACTACCACTTCTTCCTCGGCGGCACAAACAGCTACTTCATCTTTCCGGACCGGCACTTCCCGTTCTCCGGACTGAAAGCGCTGGAGCGGTATGGCCGCCACGTACAAAGCCTGCAGCTTGGCGTGCAGTACGAGTTTCACCGCTACGTCGTTGGGAGATTCCGTTGGAGCGCTGGCGCGGCGCTCGATGAATGGGATGTCGACCTCGACCTGCTCACGTACGGCTACGACCTGACCTTCGCCGCGGTGACCCGCTTCGGAAGCGCCGCCATTTCGCTGGCAGGACTTGACCTCGCGTCTCTGCCCCGCCTCGTAGTCGACGTCGGCTTCCCTTTCTGATCGTCGTCGGCTTGCCCCCGACCCTGCCTTAGCCCCACGCAAGGCCGCGCCGAGACCGCCCGGAGGCTCCCCGCCGGCCTTCCCTAGTGGCCCCCCTTCCAACCAGCGCCGCGAACGACGCGACCGGGAACCGCATCCGTGTGCTCTCCGCCTGCCAGCACCTGGGTCCCGTTCACGAAGACGTGCATGACACCTGTCGAGTACTGATGCGGCTCTGCAAAGGTGGCGTGATCGATGATCGCTGCCGGGTCGAACACGACGACGTCAGCGTAGAAGCCGGGAGCCAGCGCTCCACGCCGTTCGATATTCAGGTTTGATGCGGGTAGGGATGTCAGGCGACGAACTGCCTCCTCCAACGGGATCACGCCCTCGTCACGTGCGTACTTCCCGAGCAGCCGCGCGAAAGTACCGTAGGCTCGCGGGTGGGGATTCGCCTTCAGGAATACGCCTGCTGGCGCCAGCGACTCAGCATCTGAACAGAAGCTCACCCAGGGCTGAGCGATCTTCTTGGCGACGTTCTCCTCCGACATGATGAAGTAGACCGCACCGACATTGCTGTCGTCCTCGATGACGAGATCCATGGCGGTCTCCTCCGGCGACTCGTCCCGCATGGCCGCAACTTCGGCGAGCGACTTGCCGGTCAGCGGCTTCAGCGCCTCGCTCTTGAAGCCGACCAAGAGAACGTTCTCGGGCGTTCCAGCGGCGAGCATCAGGTTTTCCCACTCATCGGTCGGGGTACGCATCTCTCGAGCTATACGCTCGCGAAGCGCCGGGTCCCGCAGTCGTTCGACCCACGCCTGGTGGCCACCCTCCTGCGTCCACGGCGGCATTCCCGCCCCGAGCCCTGTGGCACCGGCCTGGTAGGTGTACATATCCGCAGTTATGCGAAGGCCCTCAGCCCGCGCCGCTTCCACCTTCTCGAAGACCGCCTCGAGCTTGGCATAGTTCTCCTGACCGGCGGCCTTGAGGTGGTAGATCTCCGCGGGGATATCGGCTTCTCTCGCGACGGCTATCAGCTCGTCCAGCGCTTCGAGCAGTTGATTCCCCTCGCTGCGCATGTGCGAGATGTACATGCCACCGTACTCCGCAGCGACTTTGGCCAGCTCGACGAGCTCTTCTGTTTCGGCATAGAAGGCCGGTGGGTAGATCAGCGACGAACCCAAGCCGACGGCTCCATCTTCCATCGCCTGTCGCACCAGCGCTTTCATCCGCTCGAGCTCTTCCGCCGTCGGCGGCCGGTCCTCGTAGCCGATCTCGTGGATCCGTACCGTGGTGGCTCCAATGAACGAGGCGACGTTCGTGGAAACACCCCGCTCGACGAGGTAGTCCAGGTAATCATCGAGAGTCGTCCACTCGATCTCGTACTTGATGTCACCCTGCTGATCGACCGCCTCTTGCTTCATGCGCTCGTTCAAGGGGCCCATAGACCACCCCTCGCCGAAGACCTCCAGCGTCACGCCCTGCCGGATGTCGCTCTGGGAACGGCCATCTTCGATCAGCGTCTCGGTGGCCCAGCTGAGCATGTTGATGAACCCGGGCGAAACGGCTAGACCGCCCGCTTCGATCTCGACTCGACCACGAGCGCCTTCCAGGGTACCGATCGCAGCGATCGTGTCCCGCTCGATCGCTACATCGGCGACGAAGGGTGCCGCGCCACTGCCGTCGTAGAGCGTTCCACCGCGTATCACGACATCGTACGTCATGGCACGGTCGCATCCGACGACCATCAACAGACAGGCGACGAGAGCAAAGGCTCGTTGCATCGGGACCTCCAGTATGCGATGGGCGATGGAAGGGCTCCTGCCATTATCTATAGCCGCAGCAAAGCAGTGACCGCAACAACGCCCCCTCCGGTGTGTATCGGCGTCACGGTGCTTGAGAAGGTGTTCGCAGGGGCCGAGATAATGGGCACGGCTTAGACGACACCCTTGTCCAGGAGGCGCCGCCGGGTTCGCCTGCGGTTCCCGTGGCCTTACCTGCTGGTGCCCACCACGCAAGCCGTCCTCGATTTGCGGTATCCCTCCTGGGCCGAGCGGAGGTTCCTATGCTCAGGCTGACAGCGGCACTCAGGCACTACGCGGGGCTGGTGCTCGCGATAACGGTGACCGGCACCGCAGCTGGCGTGCTCGCCGCTCGGCTCAACCAGCCGCAGTACGAAGCGAGGGCGGTAGTTTGGCTCGGAGGCGATCGAGAGACTGAACCCCTCCGAGGCCGAGGCCCTCTGCGTGCGAAGGGCTGGGTCGAAGACGCGACAGTCCTAGACTCCATCGCCGCCCTCCTGAACGGCAACGTCGATATCCAGGCGGACAAGAGCGGGCGTTTCTTGAGGCTGTCGTTGATCGGGGCTGACCCCGAGCGAACGGCCGAGGTCCTCAACGCTGTGGTCGAGCGGCTCGTCGAAGCAGCTGCGAAGTTGAAGCGAGCCAAGCTCCAAGAACTCGGGGAAGTACTCGACAAACAGCTGGAGGCTGCCCGGGGGCAGCTCGAACGCGCGACGGACCCCCCGGAGTCGCGTCGGCGTCCGCTTCCACTCACCCCACCCGATTTCGGGCCGCGAGCCGTGCTGTCGGCGCCGCAAGACAGCGCGGTCCAAGACATCGAGAAGAGGACCTTTGGCACCTACCGCCACTTGCTGTTCGCGCTGGACAGCGTCGTCGGTTCCCGAGAAGCGCTCGTCCAAGCCCTGGCCGGAGCGAGCAACTCGGCTTCCTGGGCGGACGCATTGAAAGCCATCCCCACCGTCGAGCGGCGGCTAACTCTAGCGGAAGTCCTTAGGACGCTCCGGGAAGACGAGCAAGAGTTGCATCGCCTCAGGGCACGGTACAAGAACGGACACCCTCAGGTCCTGCGCGTGCAGGGCGACAGCGCGGCGGCAGAGCGAAGGATTCGTGAGCTTGCCGATGCTCAAGTGGCGGAACTAAGAGCGCGCGAGTCGGAGTTGGAAGAGCAGATAGAAGCGGTGGGTCAGCTACTCGCCCGCATCCGACCCCGCTCGATCGAAGAGGATCGGCTCGAACGGCGCCGACAGAGCGCAAGGATGTTCTACGAGGCGCTCGAGGCACGCCGCCGACAGGTTCTACAGGCACTAGCTCGCAGCATGCCCGACCTCCGAGTGCTCGACCGGGCCACGCCCCTGCGCGAGCCAGCCAATCGGTACGGACCGTTGCACCTAGTCCTAGCTGCCTTCCTGATCAGCCTGGCCGTCGCAGTCCTCGATGCCATCCTGCTCGACCGGCTCGACGGGCGGCTGGAGAATCCCAGCGGGCTGGTCTAGTCAGCGCGGCCGGCGCCTACTTGCCGATGCAGAATTCGGAGAAGACGCGGGCGAGCAGGTCCTCCGGTGCGATCACGCCCAGCAGCTCCTCAAGCGCCTGGGCTGCGACCCGCAGGTGAGTCGCCGCCACTTCAGGCGCCAGCCCTTCGGCTCGACCCTCTAGGAAGGCCGTGACCTCGGCACGGCCACGTCGCAGCTCACGAGCGTGTCGCTCACGGGTCACCAAGGGTGCCTCGGCCTCTGCGGCCAGGCTGCCGGAGAACACGGCTTCCACCAGACCATCCCGAAGTCCGGCTAGGCCCTCGCCCGTCAGCGTGGAGACACGCACCTCGACCACGCTGCTCGATGCCTCGGCGCCGACCTTGGTGACAGCGCCCTTGCCGGCCAGATCGGCCTTGGTACGCACGAGGAGAATCGCCCCGGCGTCGACTTTCCGGAGAAATTCGGCCTCATCCGCCTCCAGCGCTCGGCCCGCCTCGACACAGAAGACCACAACATCGGCCGACTCCAGATAGCGCCGTGCGACCTCAATCCCGAGACGCTCGACCTGGTGCTCCGGTTCCCTCAGCCCTGCCGTGTCCACCAGCCTGAACGGATAGCCGCCCAACGAGACGACCGCCTCAACAGCATCTCGCGTCGTGCCCGGCTCTTCCGTGACGATCACCCGCTCAAAGCCACACAGCGCGTTGAACAGGCTCGACTTCCCAGCGTTGGGGCGGCCCGCAATCACCGTCAGTGCGCCTTCCCTCAGCAATTCCCCCTCGGTAGCCGTTTCCAGCAGGCGATCGATCCGCTCGACGACAGCGCGCGCGGCGTTATCGATTTCTACGGGCGACAAAGGCCCCTCATCTTCTTCTGGGAAGTCAATGTCGTAGGCCAAGAGCGCTTCGCAGCGTATGATCGCCTCGCGCAACGCCTCGATGCGAAGAGAGAGACCCCGGTCCAGCTGATGTACAGCCGCCCGATGCTGCGCCGCGGACCGGCCGTCCACCAGATCGAGGACCGCCTCCGCCTGCAACAAGTCGAGCTTGCCATTCAAGTAGGCCCTGCGGGTGAACTCACCAGGCTCGGCAACGCGCGCGCCGAGGGCGAGCACAGCATCCAGCACCAGCTGCGGGCCTAGCGGGCCGCCGTGGCAACTCAACTCGAGCATGTCTTCGCCGGTGTAGCTGTTCGGAGCCCGGAAGAGGGTCACAAGTACTTGATCGAGCCGTTCGCCGCTTGCTGGATGGTTCAACCAGCGCAGGGAAGGGCACCGCTCGACAACGGCTTCGCCGACAGTACGGGCGACGACTTCTATCACTAGGGGACCCGAGACCCGGACCACGGCGATGGCGGCACGCCCAGGCGCTGTGGATATGGCCGCTATGGTGTCCATAGGTCTAGGGGACGAAGCTAGCCCTTCGCCTTCTTGGCAGGGGCCTTCGCCTTCTTGCTAGGGGGCGGTTGCGCCGCCACCGCCTTCCGCTCCTTTGCTATGTACAGCTGCTGCGGTAACGATGCCAGGTTCATCGTCGCGTAGTAGAGGTTCAGCCCCGAGGCGAAGTTCAGGAAGAGCACGGTAAGCATGATGGGCATTATCCACATCATCATCTTCATCTGCGGGTTACTCTGCGGCATCGACCGTTGGCCGATCCACTGCAGAAGGAAGATCGACGCGCCCATCAGCACCGGGATGATGTAATACGGGTCGGGCTGCGAGAGGTCGGGCAGCCACAGGAAGGGGACGCCGCGGAACTCGATCGTGTCTCGGAACACGAAGAACAGCGCGATCAGGATCGGGAAGGGTAGGAGCATCGGAAGACATCCGCCTAGCGGATTGATCTTGTGCTCCTTGTACAGCTTCATCATTTCCTGCTGAAGCCGCTGCGGCTCGTTCTTGTGCTTTTCCTGTATCTCCTTCATCAGCGGCTGCACCCGCATCGTAGCCATCTGCGAGCGCATGCTCTTCTGGTACAGCGGGAATAGCACCACACGGATGCCGATCCCGAATACGATCAGGATCCAGCCGTAGCCAAGCCCCAAGAAGCGGTGCATCCAGACTAGAACCGTGGTTATAGCACCCGCCAGCGGTCGCAGAACCGGCTGAAGCCATTTGTAGCCATACGGGGTGACCTCGTTGAGGTCTCGGCCAACGGCGGAGAGGCGGCCGTAATCCTGAGGGCCGATGTAGGCCGTGTAGTTGAAGTCGCCCTGCCGGGTTACCGGGAAGCTGGCCACCCCCTGGGCGCGGTACGGCTCCGGTAGCCCGTCGATCATGAGCCCGGCGAAACGGCCTTCGACGCCTGCCTCGAGCGGAAGCACCAGCGCCACCACGAAGTACTTGGTTCGGACAGCCACCCAGTCGAAGGGCCCGTCCAAGGTGACGCGCTCGCCGGCGGCCACGTCGTCGACCTTCTGGGACTGCACCCCTTCCAATCCCTTCGCCGTGAAGGCGAGGTTTGACTTGTAATCCTGCTCCGGATCCCCCTCATTGCTCAGCAGTCCCGGGCCAAGGCCCACGGCCCACCAACCGCCCGTCGGACCTCCCGCCAACTGGCCTTGCAAGTCGATCACGTAGCGGTCGGGATAAAACGTGTAACGCAACTCGACCCGGAATTCCGTGCCTGGGTAACGGTAGGTCAGGGTCAGGCTCTGCGGCGCACCGCCCGAGGCAAGCGTCACTCCCCCGCTGGGGCTGATCTCGAACTGCACGGTGCTCAAGTCCAGCGTGTCCTCGCCCACGAGCCACCGGTGCGTCAAGAAGTCGGTCGCATCCGGAGGCACGAGTTCGACCGGCTGGCCCTTCGTCTCGAGGGCAAGTGACTCGAACCCGTGCATCACCGCGGAGACCAGTCGCGCGCCGCGCGCCGCGAATCCGAATCGGTACAGCGGCCCGGTCACCCAAACCGTGTCCTCCTCGATGATCTCCTCGGCCGCTACCACGCCGGGCAGCGCGAGCGTATCGACCTGCGGCGGTAAAGCCCGCGGCTGCGTCTCGACACTCTCAGCCTCGGCTACGGGAGGCGAAGGCTCCGACACCTCTGGAGTGGCCGTTTCGGTAGCCGTTTCCGGCGGCCGAGCTGGAGGGAATAGGACGTTGACGAACAGCACGACCCCCAACATCAGCCCGACGGCCAGGAGCAGTCGCTTCTCAGAACCCATGCTAAGGTACCGGGTCGTAGCCGCCCGGGCGGAACGGATGACATCTGCCCAAGCGCCGCAAGGCCAGCCAGCTCCCCTTCATCGCCCCATGCTGGCGAAGCGCATCGATCGCGTACTGCGAACATGTCGGCGTGTAACGACAGGCCGCTGGGAGCAACGGTGATATGGCCACCTGATAGCCGCGGACCAGTATCACGAGGAGCCGTGCGAGCATAGCTCTACCGCTAATTCTCTGATCTCTTCCTTCAACTGGCCGTACTCGGCCTCGTATGCATTGGGGCGCGCCCGAATCAGCACGTCGAGCTCTACGCCCTCATCTCGGCAGCGCGGAAGCAGTTCCACTCGAGCGCCCTCTCTCAACCAACGCTTCACCCGGTTGCGCTCCACAATCTTGTGTCCGTGCTTCGGAACCACCAGCGCCAGCCGCACACGTAAAACGGGGGAACCGGCGACGAACACGTCGAAGTGACCAGTCCGCCTCCGCTTCCCCCGCCGATACAAAGCCCGGATCTCCGACTGCCGTCGGATGCGCGCGCCCCGCGGGAACCGGTAGCGGCCGCGCGTGGCGCCTTCTACTTCTTGGGGATCGTCGCCGCGAGGCGCTTGCGCCCCTTGCGGCGACGCCTCGCTATTGCCTGCCGACCCGCCTTGGTCCTCATTCGCGCCCGGAAGCCGTGCTTTCGTAGGCGCCTCCGGTTCCGAGGGCGGTATGTCGGTTTCATGGGGTTGCCCCCTCGATCTCGTTGCCAACCAAAGACTTCTCACGCTGAAAACAGAGGCCCGAATATATGCGAGCCACCCCCGCCGATCAAGCCGTTCCGCGCCGCTATCACAGACCCGAGAGCGCCCGGACGAGCGAACGGATCCCGAGCGCCGCGGCGACCAACACCATGGTCGCGCCCAGTAGATTACTCGCCCAGCCGTTGGCGCGCGAGCCGAGCAACGACCTGTCGTTCGCGATGTACAGGAGAAAGCCCGCTACAATCGGCAACAACAGACCGTTCGCCGCTTGCGCAAAGATGATCGCCGCGATGGGCCGCAACGCCAGCGCCGAGAAGAGGACGCCCACCAGCAACACCGCCACCCAAACCGCTCTCGCGCTCCTCGACCTGAGGTCAGTGTCCCACCCCATGATGCCGCAGGTCGCGTAGGCGGCGGCCAGCGGCGCCGTGATGGCCGAGGACAGACCGGCGGCCAGAAGCCCAAATGCGAAGAACGCGCCCGCCCAACGTCCCAACAGCGGCTGCAGAGCCTGGGCCATGTCGGCGGCGCTCGAGACCCGCAGTGTGGCCGGGAGTGCGGCCGCCGTAACAAGAACCGCGATGGAGATCATACCCCCAGCGGATACGGAGGCCACCGTATCCGCTCGCGCCGCATCCAATTCGCCTTCTCCACTCCAGCGCTCGCGTACTGCCGAAGCGTGCAGGAAGAGGTTGTACGGCACGACGGTCGTGCCAACCAGACCCAGCGCCGTCAGCAGCACCGCCTGATGTTCGAGCCCGGTCGGCAGCAGCCCGCGTACCAGGGCAGAGAGGTCGGGACGTGTAGCGATGGCAGTCGTTAGAAACACGATCCCCATCACCGCGACCATCACTACAAGCACTCGTTCGACCCAGTGATAACGCCCAGACCACAACAGCATGAACGCCAGCGCGCCCAAAACAGGCCCCCAAAGCCTCGCGCTCCCGCCCAGCACGTCCTGCAGGCCCAGGGCTCCGCCCAAGAGATTCCCGGTCTCATAGGCGGCGTTCCCAATGAAGATCGCCCCGATCACGATTGCGGCGGACAGGACGCGGGGCAGACCCTTGCTGAACCGCCATCGCATCGCCTCACCCAGCCCCATCCGCCCTACGAGCCCCAGCCGCACAGCCATCTCCTGCAGGACCAGCGTCGCAACGACCGCGAAGGCCAGGGCCCACACCAGCGCGAAACCGTAGTTGGCCCCAGCGACAGTCGCTGTGGTTATGGTGCCCGGCCCGATAAACGCCGCCGCTATGACGACCCCTGGGCCAAGCCTAAAGTCTCGAAGGCGCATCCTCGCTCCCCGTTGCGGTGGCGCGCGCATCCCAGCCCAGCAGTTAGCGGCAGTACGCTGCGTACGCAACAGGCGCGCTCAAGAGGTGCTCGCCCGCAGACGGGTCTGAGCTGCATCTTGACGCGCTGCGGCACGGCCGTCTAAGATGGCGGGCGGCCCACCTGCAAGCCGCATGTTTCTGGCGATCGACTCAAAGATTCTAACCCTGTCCCCTGCCGATGGAGCTGACGGCCCAAGAAGCGTGGTCCAGAATTCTGGAGAGTGCGAGGGGCAAGCTGCCGGAGCATAGCTACCGCACATGGCTCGCCCCGACGCAAGCTGTCGCATTGTCGAGCGACCTGCTTGTCGTTGCCGCGCCGAGCGATTTCGCGGCAGAATGGATCGAGGACAAGTTCGGGCCCGAACTCACTACCGCCGCGCGTGCGGTGTTCGGTGGGTCCTTCTCGTTGGCCTTCGAAGCTAGGCCAACCGAGGGTAGCACATCGCCTGCCTTCGCCTCCGTCACGACGGACGACCTCCAGGAGCTAGGCGCCGCGCCTTCGGCCCGGCCAGAGGCGCCCGAGGCCCCGGGCCAAGCGTTAATCGGCACTCTCAATCCCCGGTACACTCTGGAGCGGTTCGTGGTAAGTGCCAACAACGAACTTTCCGTTGCCGCATGTCACGCTGTGGCGGAGGCGCCTGGCCGCTCGTACAACCCGCTCTTCATCTACGGCGGCGTGGGGTTGGGTAAGACGCACCTGATGCACGCGATCGGGAACGCCGTGATCGGTGAACACCCCCGCTCGCGCATCGCTTACATACCCACGGAACAGTTCACCAACGAGCTTATTGCAGCCATCCAAGCGCGCCGCACAGCGCAATTCCACAACCGGTACCGCCGCATTGACGTGCTACTGGTGGACGACGCGCACTTTCTAGCCGGCAAGGAGAGGACCCAGGAGGAGTTCTTCCATACCTTCAACGCCCTACACGACGCGGGCCGACAAATCGTCCTGACGAGCGACCGCCCACCGAAGGACATCCCCGGGCTCCAAGAGCGGCTCATATCACGGTTCGAGTGGGGGTTGGTCACGGACATCCGAGCCCCAGACTTCGAAACGCGCGTGGCGATATTGCAGTTGAAGGCAGCTGCCGACGGCCTGGCAATCCGCCACGACGTCCTCACCTCGATCGCCGAGCGCTGCACTTCATCGGTGCGAGAACTAGAAGGCGCCGTGATCAAGCTTCTAGCCTACAGCTCCCTCACTCGGCGCGAGATCACGCCTGAACTGGCAGGCGAGGTGCTCGGGGGCGCGGCTGGGCCACTGCACAGTGTCAGCACCGACCGCATTGAGGCTGCCGTGGCGGAGGTCTTTGGCGTGACGCCGGCGGAGATGCGCTCGAAGAGCCGCCAGCGGCGCGTGACTGCACCGCGGCAGGTGGCTATGTACTTGGAGAAGGTCCTGCTTGACCTGCCCTACACGCAAATCGGCCTTCGATTCGGTGGTCGCGACCACTCCACCGTCATCCACTCCATCCACAAGGTCACGGATCTCCTTGCCAGCGATCAGGACCTGCAGCGCAAGCTCGACTTGATCCGGCAGCGGCTCCGGTGATCTTGCCATGTCCACACCGCTCCCGTGGATTCCCTGTGCACTGCGCCTGGCGCTGTTACTGTCTCCACTACCGCGACCCCGTTCCCCCAGCCACGGGCGGACTTCCCCAGCACTTTTCCACAGCCGCCGGACGGATCTGCTCCCCGCTGCCACGCGGCTCCCTCGGGCACTTGCCCAGCACTTGCCCACGACTCCACACTACTACTACTACTACTAACTGATTAATCTCTAGGAGCTATAGAAACCACTACGCGCGGGGAAAGGGCAACCAGACCCTAGCCAAAACCAATAGGTTGGAGCGTCATGAAGGTCACAATCACTCGGGAGAACTTTCAGAAGGGCCTATCGGCTGTCGCCGCCACCATTCCAACGCGGACCACGCTGCCGGTACTCTCTAACATCTTGGTGGAGACGTTCGAGAGTAGCCTGCGGGTCCGAGGTACCGACTTGGATATCTCGGTCAGCGTGCAGACACCGGCGGATGTCACTACGCAGGGGGCGATAACTGTGCCGGCGAAGAAGGTCGCTGACATCGCAAAGGAGCTGCCGGACGCTCCGGTGGAACTCCGATCAGAAGGCGGCAGGGCAGTACTGGTCTGCGGGAAGGCCCAGTTCCGTCTGCACACGCTGCCGAGTGATGAGTACCCATCCTTCCCAGAGGTCCCGTTCGCCGAAGGATGGGGCTTGCGCAGCGGTGAGCTACAGAATCTGAGTGCGCATACGAGCTTCGCGGTATCGAACGAGGAGACCAGACCGGTCCTCAACGGGGTGCTGTGGCAGAAGCGGGCGGATGGAATGCGGATGGTGGCCACGAATGGGCACCGGCTTGCGACGATGGCTGTCAAACTGGATACGGGCGCCGGAGCGGAGGACAGCGACCTGATCGTGCCGCCGAAGGCACTGCAGCAGGTCGAGCGCCTCTTTGCAGCGGATGACGAACTCCAGATAGCTCGGTCGGAGAGCCATTTGGGCTTTCGCACCGAGCGCACGGAGGTCTATACGAGGTTGATTGAGGGACCCTACCCGAACTACGAGCAGGTGTTGCCGAAGGACGCGGACAAGGAGTGCGTCGCCGACCGTGGCGAACTGACGGCAGCCGTCAGGCGCATGGCGATTATTGCCTCAGACCAGACTCACCGGGTGCGGCTGGGCTTCGGGGCGGAGAAGCTGGCACTGGCCGTGCAGACGCCGGACCTGGGTGAGGCGGAGGACGAACTGCCGGTGCAGTACAACGGTGCGCCGCTGGATATCGGGTTCAACGCCCAGTACCTGCTAGAAGTGTTGCGGTACCTCGGGACCGATGAGGTGAGGATAAGCCTGAGTGCGCCCGAACGACCGGCGGTCTTCGAGCCGATCGGTGCGGAGGCCGACTACACCTGCTTGGTGATGCCGCTGCGGCTGATGGAGTAGGGCACGGAGGCGCGGCGTGGGTATGCTAGGGAGCCCGTGACCTAGCGTCTGCTCCGGTGGTTGCGGTCGCGTTCCTTTTCCTTTTCCAGCAAGGCCTCGTACGCGGCCAGCTGCTCAGCGGTGAGGACTTGGCGAATCTCGGTGCGGAGCTGGGCTTGGAACTCCTCGAACCGTGGCCGCATCTCCCTCCAGAGCGCCGAAACCTGCTCGCGATGGCCCTCGACCAAGACTTCGATCTGTGCACGCTGTGCCTCGGACAACGCAAGTTCGGCGGCCAACCAGCCAACGTAGTCTCGCCGCGCTCGGTCACCGCCACCACGACGGGTTTCGGCGGCCGCTGAGCTAGCACGGCTAACGAGGAGCCGATCCACCGCGGCGCCTGCAGCGCCGCCTAAGAACAGTACGCCTAGCAGAAGCGCTAGCGCCCATGCCTTCGACTTCCCAT
Organism: Gemmatimonadota bacterium; assembly: GCA_039589375.1. GTDB lineage: Bacteria > Gemmatimonadota > Gemmatimonadetes > Palauibacterales > KS3-K002 > JASFMO01. Next base: position 21,723 of record JBDHHL010000012.1, read on the forward strand.
TCATCGCCGTCACCGTTGCTCGTCGGGGCTGGCGGCTTGGCCAGCGTGCGATTCTAGGAGCGCGGCTACAACAACCGCATCGGCATCGGGTTCTCTGCTTGCCAGGAGCAGCGCCGGCACTCGACCGCTTTCACTGACGGCCAACGCGTCGCTAAGCGCCACCTGCTGAGCAGCGGGGCCCGGGTCGTGACGCAGCCGCCATGCGCCCGCGAGAATGAGCAATGCCACGCTGGCTGCGACGAGGCCTGGGCGCGCCCATCGAGCAAGCACTTCCCAGGACGTCGTAGGAGGTCTCCGGCGTGCGAGGATGGGCTCGGCGGCCAACAGGATTCGCTCTTGCAGACGCTGGCGACCGGGCCCGGACAACCGCGGGGCCCGCAGGCCGTTCCCGATACTCGCTCAGCAGCTCTCTCAGGATGCGCCGGGCCCTGAATAAGTGTGACCGGCACGTCCCCTCTGGGACCCTGAGAACCCGTGCGACCTCCCCGTGTGTGAAGCCCTCCAGGTC
>JBDHHL010000013.1:0-21723 GCA_039589375.1 Gemmatimonadota bacterium
TGTGCATGGCGGTGGTGATTATGGGCCTCCCGGGCTGTGGTTCGGGGGTCTCGCTGCCCCCCGTTTCGCCCGACGATGTCGAGGTCTTCATGGTCGGCTCATTCCCGACGGAGAGCTACAAGGTGATGGCGCAGCTCACCGAGAGTATGAGCCTGAGCACGCCGGATCAGGAGGTCATCGAAGCGGTGAAGGTCAGAGCCGCGGAGATGGGTGCCGACGCGTTGATCATCGACTCGCTTCGCCGGACCACGGAGGGCGGGATCGAGACTGATCTGCGCCAGGAGATCCTGAAGATTATCGAGGCGAGGGCGATCTACTTCCCAGCCAGGCATCCGGAGCTTCAGCAGTAGCAGCTGAGCGTAGTATCTAGCCGCAGAGACTGAGAGAGGCGGAGAGCCGGAGGGGCCGCCGGCCCCCTCGGTGAGAGTGGGGATGTCCCGCTGCCGGCCTCTCGCTTTCTTTGGCCGGTGTAGTAGAGGACGAAGTAGGAAGGAGGCATTTCTAATGAAGCGTACGGCGGTTCTGATCTTGGCCGTCATGTGTGTGGCGCTTGCGGCTGTTCAACGACGAAACTACCTCGGGTGGCTCCGGACGAGGTGGCTGTGTACATACCCGCCGACGCGCTGCTGATGAGGCAGTTGCGCTAGTACACGGAAGGGCGGATGGACATGAGGCGCGGATCTCCGACGCGCATGAAGCGCCTGCTAGGCGACGCGATCTATTATCCGGATCGGCACAAGTAGGGAAGGTTGTGAGGCCATAGATGGCAGAGAACGGGTTCGAGGAGAAGGTCGTAGCGCGGTTTCTGGAAGACGAGATGCGCGAGTCGTTCATCGACTATTCTATGAGCGTCATCGTGCAGCGGGCTCTTCCGGATGTGCGCGACGGGTTGAAGCCAGTGCACCGCCGGATCCTGTACGCGATGCACGGACTGGGGTTGGCACCGAACCGGCCGCATAAGAAGAGCGCGACTGTCGTAGGTGAGGTTCTGGGTAAGTATCACCCGCACGGTGACATGGCGGTCTACGATGCGCTGGTTCGAATGGTTCAGGACTTCTCGTTGCGCTACCCCCTGGTAAACGGGCAGGGGAACTTCGGTTCGATCGACGGTGATAGTGCTGCGGCGTACCGGTACACCGAGGCGCGCCTTGGCGCGATTGCGGTCGAGCTGCTTGCGGACATCGAAAAAGAGACGGTGGATTTCGTTCCCAATTTCGATGAGCGGATCGAGGAACCCACTGTTCTGCCTTCGAGATTCCCGAACCTATTGGTGAACGGCTCTGCGGGGATCGCGGTGGGGATGGCGACGAACATCCCGCCGCACAACCTGCGCGAGGTGGTAGAGGCGGCCAAGCACTTGATCAATCAGCCGAAGGCGACGCCGCGCGACCTGATGAAGTACGTCAAGGGTCCGGACTTTCCGACGGGCGCGGTGGTGCGCGGATACGGGGGTATCCAGGAGGCCTACAATACGGGCCGGGGCCGGATCATCGTGCGAGCGCGAGCTGAGATCGAGGAGTCCAAGCCAGGCCACGAGAGGATCCTGATCACGGAGATCCCGTTCATGGTCAATAAGACTCGGCTGATCGAGCAGATCGCCGAGCAGGCGCGGGAGCGTAGGGTCGAAGGGATCAGCGATCTACGGGACGAGAGTGATCGTGAGGGGATGCGCATCGTGGTGGAGCTGAAGCGCGATGCGAACCCGCAGATCGTCTTGAACCGCTTGTACAAGCACACGCAGATGCAATCGACGTTCGGCGCCATCATGCTGGCGCTGGTGGACGGTGTGCCCAAGATCATGAACCTCAAAGAGATGATCCAGCATTTCGTGGATCATCGCCATGAGATAGTGGTTCGGCGCAGCGAACGCGATCTGCGGGTGGCCGAGGAGCGCGAGCACATCTTGGTCGGCCTGAAGAAGGCGGTCGACAACATCGACGCGGTGGTCGAGATCATCAAGAAGGCGAAGGACCCGGAGGAAGCGGGCAAGAAGCTGCGCCGGCGCTTCGAACTTACGGAGCGGCAGGCGGAGGCGATTCTGAACATGCGTCTGGCGCGCCTGACCGGGCTCGAGGTGGAGAAGCTGAAGGCTGAGTTGAAAGAGGTCCGCGCTGAGATCAAGCGTCTGAAGGGGATACTGGCCTCGAAAGCAAGGCGGATGTCGATCATCAAGAAGGAACTGGATGATCTGGCGGACAAGTACGGGGATGAGCGTCGCACCGAGATCGCCGGCGAGGTGACGGACTTTTCGCTGGAGGACCTGATCGCCGAGGAAGAGATGGTGGTCACGGTTTCGCACGAGGGATATATCAAGCGGATGCCCGTGGATACGTACCGCCGGCAGCGCAGGGGCGGTCGAGGCATCGCCGGCATGACTACGAAGGAAGCGGACTGGGTAGAGAAGCTCTTCATAGCGTCCACGCACGACTTCATTCTCTTCTTCACAGCGCGTGGCCGGGTGCATTGGCTCAAGGTGCATCAGGTTCCGCAAGCGAGCCGCACGGCGCGCGGGCGACCGATCGTGAACCTGGTCCGGGTCGACAAGGACGACCGTGTGACGGCGATGGTGCCGGTGCGAGAATTCACGGAGAATGTGTACCTGCTCTTTGCTACGCGCAAAGGCATGGTGAAGAAGACATCGCTCGCCGCGTACCGCAACGTGCGGTCGAGCGGCATTAACGCGATCGGCATAGTCGGCGACGACGAGCTGATGGACGTACGCTTGACGAGTAAAGGCGATGAGGTGGTGCTGGCCACGCGTCGCGGTAAGGCGATCCGTTTCCAAGAGAGCGACGTGCGGCCCATGGGCCGGGTGGCGAGGGGCGTGAAGGGCATCGTCTTGGGCCGCGGCGACCGGGTGATCGGCCTGGTGGTGGTCCGTGACGAGGCGGCGTTGCTGGTAGTGACCGAGAAGGGTATGGGCAAGCGGACCCAGATCTCGGAGTACCGGATGCAGCGGCGTGGCGGGAAAGGCGTGATCAACGTCCGGTTGTCAGCGAAGACGGGCTCGGTCGTCTCGATCAAAGAAGTCAGCGACGGCGACGAGTTGGTCTTGATCACGCGGAACGGGATCGTGAACAGGCAGCGGGTGAAGGAGATAAGGGAGACCGGCCGAAACGCTCAGGGCGTACGCCTGATCAATCTGGACGCGGGTGATCAGGTGGTGGATGTGACGCGTGTGGTCTCCGAGAAGGAGGAGCACGAGCTGGCGGAGGCGAAATAGGATCGGGGTGAACGGGGTGCCGTGGGGCCCAAGTTGTGGCACAAGCTTGACTTAGGGACCTTTTCTGCCCAGATTTACGCCCTCGCCACCTCCCCCACCGGCGGTACTAACCAGCCCAGCGCATGAATGGTCTCGAGCCGTTAGGAAACGAGCAGTGTATCACGCTTGACGAAGTCCGGGCAGCGGCGGATCGGATTGCCGGTGTCGCTTGGCGAACGCCGTTGCTGGCGGAGGTGTCCGGCGGGCCGGCGGGCGCCGGTCGAATCCGGCTGAAGTGTGAGAACCTGCAGCGCGGAGGCGCCTTCAAGCTGCGGGGAGCATACAACTTCATGGCCGGGCTGGACGAGGATGATCGTTCACGCGGAGTGATCACCTACTCCTCCGGGAACCACGGCCGGGCAGTCGCGTTGGCCGCGCGCGAGCTTGATGTCCCGGCGGTCGTTGTGGTACCCGTGGATGCCCCTAAAGTGAAGGTCGAGGGGATCGAGCGACTCGGAGCCGAGGTCTTCTACGAGGGCACGACGTCGGTGGAGCGGAAACGGCGGGCCGAGGAGATCGCCGCCGAGCGACGAATGGTGATCGTTCCGCCGTTCGATCACCGGCAAATAATCGCCGGTCAGGGGACGGTAGGGATGGAGATCGTCGAGGACTGGCCGGTAGTCCAGCGGGTAGTGGTCCCAGTGGGCGGCGGTGGCCTGCTGTCGGGAGTGGCGGCGGCGGTTCGAGCGCTTGCGCCGGAGGCGGAGGTCTTCGGGGTGGAGCCGAGTGGCGCGGCTTCGATGCATCGGTCGCTGGAAGCCGGTCACCCGGTGGAATTGGAAACGGTGGCGAGTGTGGCGGACGGCCTCAAGCCGGTACGGCCGGGAGACCTGACGTTCGCGCACGCCAGCGCGCTGGTGAAGGAAATCGTACTCGTGGAGGACGATGAGATCTTGAGGGCGTTGGCGTGGTGCGCCGAGGAGTGCCGGTTGCTGGTGGAACCCAGCGGTGCTGCCGGGGTGGCGGCTCTGATGGCGGGCCGGTTGCCGGGGCCCGAAGACGCCCCGACAGCGGTGGTCCTTTCGGGTGGAAACGTCGATCCCGTCCATTGGGGTAACTGGGTGAAGGAGTACGGGAACGTGGCAGCTGGGGTAGAATGAGCGATAGGGGATTCGTTCTAATCGGCGCGAATGGTGCGGAGGCGCTGGCGGGACTGGATGAGGCGCTGGTCGCCGCGGGGTATTCCGTTCGGAGCGTGGGCGACGCGACCACCCTGTTGAGCTACATCGCCAGCCAGAACCCTGACCTAGTCGTCATCGATGAGTCCGTCGGGGAGATGGCGCCGCTGGAGATCGTCAAGCACGTGCGACACCGAGTAGGCTCGAGGGATACACCGCTTCTGATTACCTCGTCACAGGCTCAGGGAGATGACGCTGCTGCAGCCATCCGGGCCGGGGTGACGGACTACATCCGGAAGCCGTTCGAACACAGCGAGGTAGTTGCTCGGATCACATCGCAGGTCGAGCGAGGACGCCTGATCCGCGATGCGCGGCGCGAGGCAGACACCCAGAGCATCGTCCTCGAAGTCATCCGGGATGTGACGGCGAGCATATCCAGCGAGGAGATCTACGACATTCTGGTTCGCCGTGTGTCGAGGCTGTTCGAGATCCGCCGCTGCTCGATGATCGTGGTGGAGGAAGGGGGCGAGCGCGGCACGGTGGTGGCCGCCCACGATGACGCGAGCATCAGTTCTCTACCGCTGGACCTGAGTCGCTATCCGGAGATTCGGATGGCAGTGGAGACCGGGGCGCCGGTTCTGGTACGGGACCTGAAGGCGTCAGCGCTGTTCGAGCAGATCCGTCCGCTGTGGGAGACGGAGAAGATCCAAGTGGACGTGCAGTCGATCGTCACCATCCCGTTCACGTTCGATCAGGGACGGTCGGGTGTCTTCTTCCTCCGTTCTACATCGGACGAGCGGCGGCTGGACGAAGAGTCCGTGAGGCTGACTTCGGCGATCGCTCAGGGCGCGGTCCGAGCGCTGAACCGCGCCGCGATGTTCGAAAGCGTTCTTTCGCATCAGGAGCAACTGGAAGCCCTGGCGAAGCTGGATGAGCTGACGGGCTGTCTGTCACGCCGCTACCTGATGGAGCGATTGGAGAACGAGCTGGAACGAGCGGCGCGATACAACCGCCTGCTAGGGCTCGTTATGTTCGACATCGACGACTTCAAGAATCTGAACGACACCCACGGGCATACGACGGGTGACGCGGCGCTGCGCTCCGTGGGCGAGGTTCTCCAACACTCGCTGCGGACGGCGGACTTCGTGGGCCGGTACGGCGGCGATGAGTTCCTGTTGGTGCTGCCCGAGACCAGCGTTCACGGCACCCACCAGCTTGCCGAACGGATCCGAACGAGCGTCTCGAGCCGGAAGTTCGAGTTTCGCGGCGGCGTGCTGAATCTGACGATCAGCGGTGGCGTGGCCGGCTTCCCGGAAGCGGGTGTGGTGACGGCAGAGGACCTGATCGACCGGGCCGACCAAGCGCTCTACCGAGCCAAGGCAGCGGGCCGCAACAGGGTGATCATCTTCGACACCGACTCCCGCGCGACCATGGGCAACGCGGCAAACGCTTCCGATGGGGCGACCGGGAGCAGCGACCCGGAAACCTAGCGAGCTTCGCCTAAGAGACTTTGAGATCCCCGCCTCTCTCCAACCCGACCCTGACGGCAGTTCCAGGGCTGGCCGTCGGTCACGCCAGCGATCGTGAAGCGGCCACGGGCTGCACCGTCGTGCTGGGCCCGTTTCGGGCTGCCGTAGATATCCGCGGACTGGCGAGCGGGACGCGCCAACTCGATTCGCTCTCCCCCAACCACATCGCAGGTAAGTGCGATGCGCTGTTGTTGACGGGAGGATCCGCATACGGATTGGCGGCGGCGGACGGCGTGTCGCGCTGGCTCGAAGAACGGGGGCATGGCTTCCCCACGGAGGCCGGCCGTGTGCCCATCGTGCCCAGCGCGGTAATCTTCGATTTGGGCGAAGGGGACGCCGCTACGAGGCCTGACGCGGCGATGGGTCGCCAGGCGTGCGAGGCGGCTGACCGCTCGCCGGTCGAACAAGGGCGAGTAGGAGCCGGGACCGGGGCCACGGTTGGCAAGCTGCTCGGGCGTGCCAGCGCGATGCCTGGCGGATTGGGTAGTTACGCGACCAAAGACGATGGTTTTGCCGTGGCGGCGCTCGCCGTGGTGAACGCGTTCGGTGACGTGCTGGACGTCCGCGGTAGCATCATCGCAGGGGCGCGTAGCGAGGACGGCGATTACCTCGACACGGCCGAGTACATCCGGGAGCACGGGCCACCACCGAGGTTCGCAGCGCAACCGGGTACGAATACGACGCTGGCCGTTGTGGCGACGGACCGCCCCCTGGGACGTGCCGCTCTGCAGGCAGTAGCACAGCAAGCGATGAATGCCATCGTTCGCCGAACGTCTCCAGCAAACACACAATTTGACGGCGACCTCGTTTTCGCCTGCTCGACGGGGCCAGAGCCTGGGGGTGCGTCTCCGGTGGAACTGCTGCGGGTCGGGTTGTGTGCTGAGTGGGCGCTGGCACAAGCGATCGAGCGCGCCGTCAATCCGCGCTGAGGCTGGCATTGGGCCTTGTCAGACGCCAGATTTATTGATTGGCGAGTTGTAGGCGGGTCTGAAACAAGGAGGGGGAGACGAGCCGAAAGCTATACGTGTTCTTCGATATCGACGGCACGCTGTTGCTGACCGACGGCGCCGGCCGCGCTGCGCTCGAGACTGCCCTGGAGGTGATCTACGGGACGAGTGGCCGGCTGGAAGGATACACGTTCCACGGGAAGACGGACCCGCAAATCATATTGGAGCTGATGACCAGTGCTGGCCTGGAGGCCGCCGAGGTCCGGGAGCGGATGCCGTCGATGTGGCCGGTCTATCTCGAGGCGCTCGAGGGCGAGCTCGAGGTGAGGCGGGCGGAGGGTCGCATCACGCTGCTGCCGGGCATCGCAGAGCTGCTGGAGGCTTTGGAAGGCATGGCGGACATCTCTCTAGGCCTACTGACTGGTAATATCGAGGAAGCGGCGAAACTGAAACTGGCCTCTGCGGGCGTGACGACGCGATTCGATGTCTGCGCGTACGCTTCGGACGCCGAAGTGCGCTCGGAGATCGCGCGGATCGCTCTGGATCGAAGCAGGTCTCGCGCCGAGAAGGCCGAGGCGATGGCAGTGGTGGTCGTAGGTGATACGCCGGCAGACATCGCCTGCGCGCACGTAATGAACGCGCGATCTGTAGCGGTGGCCACGGGCAGGCACCGAGTGGTGGAGCTAGAGGAAGCCGGCGCAGACTATGTGTTCAGCGACTTCAGTGATACGGAGGCAGTCCTGAGCAGCATACTGTCGGCATTGGCGGCCGGTGGCGCCCACGATATCGCGACGGGGATTGGCGGGACTCAATGACGTACGAGGGCAAATTCGACGTCGTAATCGAAGGGGTCGGTGCGGAACGGGGCGCTCGGGTGATGACCGCCCTGGAAGGGCTGTACGTCGGCCAGCACCAGGTCCCGTATTCGACGTTGCTGGGTGTGGCGCTGCGCGGTTCGATCCTGCTTGTCGTTGGCACGCAGGCAGCGATCGCGCTGCGGGGCAGCCATGAGGGGTTGGCGACGCTGGCGGCTGAGTTGCGGAACCGAGCTGATCTGGACCACCTGGCGCTGGCGGACAGGCAGTCGTTGGTGGGCGAGCGTGTAGTGTTCGCGACGCCTGTGGCTATGTCCGGGCTCATGGAGATGGAGCGTTTCAAGGGGCTCGCGCTGGCCGTCGTCACCGATACGGCCTTTCACGTCTTCGAACGGGGTGGCCGACACTTCCGCACGTCTTGGGAACTAATGACGAAGGTCGATGTAGCGAAGGCCAAGTTCGGGCGGCTGTTGCGCATAGGGAGCGGTTCTACGCAGCTGGAGGTTCTGTACCTGACGGACGCACAGATCCAGACGATTCGCGGCCTCGCCTCGCGGCATTCGAGCAAGGTTCTCGGAGTCGCCGGGGCTGAGGCTGCAACGGCCTCTGCCACAGAGGAAGAGGCTGAGACTCCGGCAGCGAAGCAGAAGGCGATCGGACAAGAGGCTCCGGCGACCAAAGATCTGACGCAGCGGTTCTCCATTCCGGAGTTCGAGGCTTCGCTGGGGGCTATGGGGAGCGGAGCAGATCGTCCGCTGGGCGCAGCCGTCGAGCGCCTGCAGATGTCGTCGCTACTGCCCGTTGGTTTCATGGAGGAACATCTGAGGGAGCTGCGCACTATCTATGACGGTGCGCTTCTGAGGGCCAAACGTGAGGCCGCCTCTGCCGGAAATCTGTTCGAGGCGGCGACGGCGTTAGACGGGCGGCGTCTGTGGGAGGAAGTCCAAAGTAGTGTCGGCGTCGCCGCGGACGCCACGCGCCGGGCATTCGAGCGTCAGACTCGCCGCGTGGCCGCGAACCGGCGGATTCCCTGGCGCCAGGCGAACCGAAAGTACATGCCGTCAAGCAAGGAGGCGGAGGGCATCGGGCAGCGCTTTCGTCGTGGAGTGACGGATCTGGAGGGCGCCCTAGACAAGGTGTCGGCGGCGGCGTCTCGATTGAAGCCGGCGGCGGAGAAGGGCAGCGCGGAGCTGGAAAGAGCGTACGAACACTGGCACGCGATGTTGCGCGAGCTTGATCAGGCCTATGCGACGGGCTGGGCCGGGTTGAGCCGCGAAGTAGTGCACGTTTGGCAGGATAGGTTTCTCCCGAGGTTGGCGAAGCTTGGAGGTGAGAGGCGAAGGCTATTGCCGCGACCGATCAAGATCGGATTCTACTTCTTGATCTTTGTGTTCGTGGCAGCCGTGGTGTACCTCGCCCTTACAGGCCAACTCGGACAGGTGATCCAGTTCGAGTGAAAACGAGGAACAGTCGGGCGTATGAGGAGGTTTAGCTAATGGTAGGCTCGCAGGCCAAGTTCTACGGCGCGTTAGCGCTCATAGTCATCGTGGGGGCAGCGCTCATCGGTTATGTGGTGGTGAACGATCGGCGCCAGACAGTGGATCCGGAAGCCGGCTCTGTCATGACTGTCCCTGAGGGCGAGTTGGTATCGGAGGAGGTTGGCGTTTCGATTGGAGAAGCGGACGCGCCGGTATTGATCGAGGAATACGCCGATTATCTCTGTCCCTACTGTGGCATGGTGGCCAGTCTGGTTATTCCGCAGATCATGGAACGCTACGTTCAGACGGGGAAGGCTCGTTTCGTGTTCTTCGACTTCCCGGTCCATCCGGGCGACAGAGCGGTCGTGCCCGCGGAAGCGGCCCGGTGCGCGGGCGATCAGGACGCATTCTGGGCCATGAACAAGGTGCTGATGACGCGGATGCGCGAGTGGGGCGACAAGCGCGATCCGCGAGGCTCGTTCGAGGACTATGCGGATGCGCTCGGGCTGGACGGCAAGGCTGTCCGTGAGTGCGTCGATGCTCAGAAGTACCGGCAAGTTGTGATGACGAGCCAGGTGCGGGCTCGCCAACTGGGGCTCAATTCCACACCGACATTCATAATAAACGGGCGCCGAGTGGGCGAGGCCATGGGCTTCGACCAGATGGCGGCCATCATAGAAGAGGAACTAGCGAAGCAATGAACCGGCGGCGGGCGATAGCGGTCCTGGCGCTCCTGGGCGTTCTGGATTCGATATATCTGCTGCTGGCCAAGCTCGGTCTTATAGGCGGTCTCTCCTGCACCATCTCGCACGGTTGCGACATGGTGAATTCCTCCTCCTACTCGGAGTTCCTGGGCTTGCCGGTGTCGGCGATCGGGCTGGCAGGTTATCTAGCACTGTTTGTCCTGGCACTGGTGGGAATTCAGCCCAAGTGGGTCGACGACCCGCTGCCGGACAGGCTGATAAGCTTTCTATCTGGCTTGGCGGTGGCTTTCACGCTCTACCTGACCTACGCCGAGGTATTCATTCTGGGCGCGATTTGCCAATGGTGTGTCGTCTCCCAGATCGTGATTATCGCCATATTGATTTTGTCGCTACCGGGAACGAGGGGTGTTGCGGGGTCAGGGGTTGGGACGGGAGCGGAGTCGCATAGGTAACGGAAGATGAAAAAAGGGCGACATGCTCTTGTCGCCCCTTCTCCACATAGCGGTCAGATCGCCGTACTCAGCTGGGAGCCCAGAAACCCTCAAGCGCCTGTCCATCCGGCGACTGACGGAGTTTCTCGAACGCGCGGTTGCGGATCTGACGGATCCGCTCGCGGGTGACGCCGAGAAGCGAACCGATCTCCTCGAGGGTCATTTCCTCGCCGTCGTCGAGCCCGTAGTAGAGGACCAGAATCTTCCGCTCGCGCTCGGTTAGATACTTCTCGAACATATTCTGCAGGAACTGACGGCGAGCCTGGAATTCGACCTCGTCCTGGATGTCTTCGTCCTCGAGCCCGGAAAAGCGCTCGCCGAAGGAGGCGCTGTCGCGATCCGAGCGGTCGAGCGGCGCATCGAGGCTGAGCTCGGCCGAGGCGACGCGGCGTAACGCGCGGATCGTCTGCACCGGCTCGCCCATGCGGTCCGCGATCTCCCGATCGGTCGGGGTACGGCCCAGCTGCTGCGTCAACGCCGTTTCGGTCCTCGAAAGCTTGACGAGGTTGGAGTTCTGGTTCAGCGGGATCCGAACGGATCGGGTCTGCTCTGCGAGTGCTTGGAGAACCGTCTGGCGAATCCACCAGACTGCGTAGGAGATGAACTTGACCCCCTTATCCGGGTCGAACTTCTTCACCGCCTTCAGCAAGCCCTCGTTGCCGATGCATACTAGCTCGGCGAGGTTGAGCCCGCGGCCCTGATACTTCTTCACGTAGGAGATGACGAACCTCAGGTTCGCCGTCACCAAACGCTCAGCCGCTTCCCTATCTCCAGTGCGAGCGCGACGGGCGATCTGGCGCTCCGTCGCGGCGTCCTCGATGAGGGGATACTTCTCGACGTCCTGGAGGTACTGGTCGAACGAGTCTAAGGCCTTGGAGCTAAAGAACATGCTCACTCCGCTTTGACTCCGACATGGTGGAGGTTAAGATGCCAGTGACAAAAAAGGCGAGAACCGCGGAGCGGTCTCGCAGAGAGTTCGCTGCACGCCCGAGCGCCATGCTCCTCGCCAAAAAGCCCGCCCCTAGCGAAACCAGCGGCGGGAACGGACGGTCTCAAGACATTGGTAAGCAAGACTGTTCAGTATAACACCCTTCCCGCCGTGCGTAAACCCCGAACAGAAGGCGAATAGTAAGAAAAACTACGGGGAGCTGTCGCAGCGAAGACTACAATTGTTTATTGAACCCCGGTATGCCGTCTAAGTTCCATACTTTGTTAGGACTTAGCGGCTGCCTGAAGTTCTGTCAGAATGGCGGGCCCTGGTGGCGCGTCGGGGCCCAGGCAGAGGGCGAAGGAGACCGGTGCTTCGACTTCGACGGTCTCGACAAGAGACCGGTGGTCGGCCTGGCCTCTGCTCGCTGCCAGGCGGGTCACCCGAGACCGGAACCCGTGGCGATGGACGAATAGCACTGGTTTCTCGGCCATCACGAAAAGGCGTCCGCGGTGATAGCGCCAGCGAGGGCCGAACCTGGCCAGGGTTACCCGAGCGTGGCGGACCGGGCCGCTGTACTCTCCAAACTCGGCTTCGAGCAGACGCTGGAGCCTTCTCGGGAGCCTCTCCGGTCCGGTCCTCCATTCGTGGAGGTGGTCCGGTCGGGTGAGGGCGTAGATGACAGAACTGAGGGCCAGCGCGGTCGCGCCCCAGAGGCGAGCCGACCATGCGAGGGGCGCGAGGAAGATGACGGCAGCAACGGAAGCGGCGAAGGTTGGCTCCGTGAATGCGAGCACGCCGATCACGGCTGCCGACATGAGTCTCATGGTCGTGAACCCGTGGAGCCATGCGGCGGGGCCGGCGGTGCGATCGGAGGTGCGGGTCGCAAGGACGGAGATGTGAACGAAGAGCGCGATCAACAGGGCTGCAAGGCTCCCGAACCACTGCTCGCTCTGCGGCGCCGCGGCCAGGGCAGCGGACGCGAAGAGAAATGCCGACAGCGGCCGGACGATCGTGTGGGCCGCGCTCCAGACGATGTCGGCCAAGCGGTAGCGCGAGAGGAGGCCGTCAACGATGGTCAAGGCGCCGAGCGTGCTCCACAGCAGAGGGGTGGCCAAACCGGCTAAGGCGGGCGGCAGGTCGAGGAACTCGAAGTAACCGGCCAGGCCAACGGCGGCCAGGGCGCCGTAGGGACTGAGGCCGATAGCGACCGCGCCGGCGAGCAGGGTGAGCGCGACGTCGGCTGGCACGGTGATCACGACGCTCGGGTCGGATTCGGCGAATTCGGCCCGCTCACCTGCGTGCCTCTTCTATTGCACTGCGGATCTCCTGTCGCAGCGCTTCGTAGGTCTCGAACCCGGCGATAGGCTGGCCGTTCAAGGCGATGGTGGGGGTACCGGTGACACCGGCCGCGAGCGCCATACGCAGGTCGGCCTCCACCGCGGCGTGGGCCTCGTCGGAGCGGAAGCACGCCGCGAAGGCATCGCTGTCCATGCCGAGGTTTTCTGCGTACGCGCTCCAGAGATCGTCGGTGACGGTATCACGGGACCACTCGGGCTGGCGCACGAACAGATAGTCGTGGTAGGCCCAGAAGCGGCCGGACAAGCCGGCACAATGGGCGGCCATCGCCGTGGCGACGGCGTTTCGGTGACTTGCGGCCAGCGGAAAGAAGACGTAGCGCAGTCGCAGCTGGCCGGTGTGGACGAACTCGGCAACGATGGCCGGGACTGCCGCGAGCGCGAAATTCCGGCAGAAGGGGCACTCGAAGTCGGAGAATATCGCCATCTCCACCAACGCGTCGGGTGAGCCCATGACGCGGTAGTCGTCGGAGGCTTGTGGCCGTGCCGTAGTCACCCACGGGCCGGTCGCAAGCGCTGCGATCACAACCAGAAACGTCTTGCCAGGTACCAAAGTCCCTCTAGGTCAATTAGTGGTCAGGGCGCTTGAAGGTGTGGGCGTTTCCGTGGTCAGCGCAAGGGAGTTCTCCGCGTTTCGTGACTCTGCGCGCGAAGGGCGCGAGCGCGTTGCAAATCGTGCTCGCCGACCGGCGGCGGCGGAAAGCGGCCCGCAACGAGTTCGTCGATGATGCGACGGAGTTCCTTTCGGGCGCGGGATGCCGTTGCCGGGTCGATCCAGCGGTTGTCCACGGCTTCGTCGAACTCGTCTTGGTCGAGGACCTGATAGCCTCCTTGCGGGTCGATCCAGATGTCGAGGCAAAGGTCGTACATGCTCCAGGAGCGTTCGGTGAGATCGGGTGGCAGGATCAGGTTCACGTAGTAGCCGGTAAAGGTGCCGTCCCTCAAGTGGAAGCGGCCGATGTCGTACCAGGCGTCGGGAAAGACGAACCAGACGATGGGCGCTCCCGGCTCGTAGATGACGTGGTCATCCACGCTGAGGGTGGCCGTAAGGGTGGAGGGATCATGAAGCGTTATCTTGCAGTCGGGTCCGTCCAGCACGAGGTCTTGGAAGAAGACGTCGAGTCGGTCCGGGGGCCGTCGGTAGCGAATCTCGATGCGCTTCACAGCTACGTGGCGTAGAAGGCGGAACGTGAAAGCAGGCCTGCCGCCGGCTCGAAGCGCGGCCCTGACCGGCCGGCGTGCCAGCGCAGGCGCTCGACCACGTTCGCCAACCCGAGCGAGTCGGCGTAGCGAAGCAGGCCGCCGTGGAACGGGGGGAATCCGGTGCCCATGATCATGGCCACATCAAGTGCTTGGATCGAGTCTACAACTCCGTCATCCAGAGTTCGTGCGGCCTCGTTCACCATGACGAGGACCATACGCTGCTCGGCTTCCTCGATCGCCGGCGGTCGGCCAGCGGTCGTGGCCGGCTGCAGGCGAGCGATGTTCTGGTTCACCTCTTTGGGGCGTGAACCTCTCCAGCGGTAGAACCCAAGTCTCCCCTTGCGACCAGTGACTCCGGTTGCGAGAACCGCCTCCATGATAGCAGCGGGAGCGAAGCGCGCGCCGAAGTTGGTCATCATGGTCTCGCTTACCTCGGCGACCACATCGAGTCCGATCTCATCGAGCAGACGCAGCGGCCCGACGGGCATGCCGAAGCGAGTCATCGACCGGTCGATCTCCTGTATCGTCAAGCCGGCGCTGAACAGGTGACCGGCCTCGGTCAGATAGGCGGCCAGGATCCGGTTCACCACGAAGCCGGGGAAATCGGCTACGACGATGGGAGTCTTGCCCAGGCGGGCAGCGGCCTGGAAAGCCGTTGCGAGCGTGTCATCGCTGGTCTGAGTGCCGCGCACTACTTCGACCAGGGGCATGCGATGCGGGGGGTTGAAGAAGTGTAGTCCGCAAAGCCGTTCCGGACGTTGCATGTCCTGCTGAAGCTGAGAAACGGAAAGCGCGGACGTGTTGGTGGCGATCACCGCCGAGGGCCGGCCGCGCCGCTCGATCTCAGCGATCACCTGGCGCTTGATCTCCATGCGCTCGAGCACGGACTCGATCACCAGGTCGACTTCATCGAAGCGATCGTAGCTCGTGGTGCCGAGCAGGCAATCGGTCTTGGCCTTAAGGTCGGCGTCGGACCAGTCAGCCCGGGCGGCCGCCTTCTCGAGGAGAGTGCGGGCGCGCGCGACCCCGGCGGCTACCCGCTTGTCATCGACGTCCACGACCTGGACGGGGATGCCCTGGTAGGCGAATAGCTCGGCGATCCCTGCGCCCATAACCCCAGCACCGACCACGGCCGCGCCCTCCACCGGGCCGGCGACTCCAGCGGGTCCTTTTTTGCGTGCATTCTCGGTGAGCTCGAAGACGCGGATCAGATTCTTGCAAACCTGCGTGACGGCCAGGCTCCCGAAGGCCTTGGCTTCTAGCTCATGAGCGCGCTGGGGGTCGAGGGCAAAGCCGTAGATGATCGTGTCCAGCGCGAGCGGTAGTGCCGGGTAGTGGCCCTTGGTGCGGGCGAGCAGGGCTTTGCGGGTCAGACGCCGGATGATCCAGCGCGCCGGCGCAGCTTCCATCAGCAGGCGTGCCAGCGCCGGCCGCCGCCGTCGTGCCAGTGGGCGCGAGCCACGTGCGAGGCTGTCCACGATGTCGGCCACCTCTTGCTCGAAATCGGGATCGCTGAAGACGCGGTCGACGAGTCCGATCTCGAGCGCGTGACTTGGCCCGACCAGGCGCCCGGACAGTATGAGGTCGAGGGCGGGTTGGATCCCGACCAAGCGGGGCAAGCGAACCGTACCGCCGAGTCCCGGGAGAATACCCAGGCGCGTCTCGGGAAGGCCGATTCGCATGCGGGGACTATTACTCGCGACGCGGTAGTCGCAGGCTAGGGCCAACTCCGTCCCACCGCCGACACAGGTGCCGTTGATGGCGGCGATGGTGGGTATGGGGAGGCGCTCGAGCCGCCAGAAGATCGCTTGCCCGCGCCTGGCAATCTCGGCGGTGGCAGCGGCCGCGTGGAATCCGGCAAGCTCGTCGAGGTCGGCGCCTGCGATGAAGTTGTCGGGCTTCGCGCTGCGTACGACTAGAGCCCGGATGTCACCTGCGGCGATGCCCTCCTCGATGGCTTCGAGCAGTTCTTCGAGGCGCAGCATGACTCGACGGGTCAGCAGGTTGACCTTCGAGTCAGGACGGTCGAAGGTGAGCGTCGCGAGGCCATCGGCGACCCCGAGACGGAGGTCGGGTACTTCTGAATTCATTGAAGACCCCCCCGTATACGGGCGGCGTCCTGCCCGGAGACGCCGCCCGCAACGTGCTGGCTGCTAGAAGATCGGGCGTAGGTCCGCGTTGGCGTTGTTCAACACCAGCGTGTCCGCACCGCCGGCAGACTGGTAGGGTACGTTCCAGTAGAGCTGTTCGAACACCAGCGACGCCCTTGTGTGGACCCACCAGCTTCCACGCGGCACGCTGAAAAAGGTCCAGCCGTCGGCGTCGGTCGTGTCCACCAGTTCCTCGCGGCCCATCGCCTCGAGCAGGCTGTCGACGGTCTCGCCGTACGGGTAGAACGCCGCGTCTTCCCAAGCTTGGAGCACAGCGTTGAACGAGTCGGCCCGGGCCCGGTACTGGCCCTGCAACTCCGTGAAGCGATCGAAGTACTGCTGCTTGACACGGTCCAGCCTCCGCACCTGCGCGTCGAGGTCATCGAACCTGCGGTAGGCTTGGGCGTACTCGTTGCTCGCTCGGTCCATGTTCTGCATACGGTCGGACAGTTGCTGCATCTGCGACCGCATGTCGTTCCACGCCCCCTCGGCCTCGGTCCAGCTAGACTGTGCGTTGGACACGGAATCGCGGAGCACCATGAGGTCCTCCGGAGGCTGGGGCTCGGGGTCCGTGGCCGCCTCGGTGAGCGCCTCGAAGATCGAGTCGCGGTCGTAGGGTATCAGCCGAATCACCTGCTGTGTGCGACCCACCTCCTCGCCGCCGGCTCCCTCGGACACCGCCCGTACAGCCAGCTGCGTCGATCGACTACAGGCGGTGAGCGCGGCCAGCACAGCGAGACCCAAGACCCAATGCTTGTTCATTGAGCTCTCCCAGATTAAAGTTGGTGGCTGCCGAATTCGGGAAAAACGTAGAAAGGACTCTGCGAGTTTTCAAGCGCCAGGGGATTGGGGCGCCGGTGAGCCTGTAGACGCCCTTGAGGGCCGAGTGCGAACCTGATGACGTTTTCGTATAATAGCATACATGGATTTGTCGTTGCCTGACGTCAGTGGACGGAGCCAAATCGCGACAAGGCCGGGCTTCGGTCGTCGCTGCCGGGCGCCCGCGGCGGGGCTGAAGGCGTCTGGTGTGCGGTGCCTTCTGTTAGCCCTGGCCACGTCGTCGTCAGGTTGCGGTTATGGCGAGATGAGCGAGCTGGACGAGCAGGTCAGGGCCGCCCGCCACGAGATAGAGGTTCAGCTCCAGCGCCGGGCGGAACTGGTGCCAAGCCTGGTGGAGACGGTGGAGGCGTATGCCGCGGCAGGGGATGAACTGGTAGCGGTCGTATCCGCTGCGCGAGTCAGTTTGGCGGGAGCTGTCAGGTCAGGCGATTTCGCCGAGATGCAAGTCGCGAATATGGAGCTGTGCAGCGCCCTCGACGAGATGCTGGCGTCGGCAACCAGGTTTCCGAATCTGCTTGGCGATCCAGCCTACCGGCTACTGCAGTCGCAGCTCGAGGCGACGGGCGAATCCATTGAGGAGGCCGGCGGGGCATACAACGATGCGGCTAGACGCTACAACGACCTCATAGCGCAGTTCCCGCAGCTGGTCACGGCGAAAGTGATCGGCGCCGAGAAGTTGGAACCGTTCGAAACTTCGTCCTCGACACCCGAGGGATCCTCGGAGTGAGGCCCCTAGGTCAGGATTCTCTTGACCAACTCGAGTCCAATCAGCGCGATGAGTGGAGACATATCGATGCCTCCTGTCGCGGGAAGGGCCTTCCGCAGCGGCTCGAGCACGGGATCGGTTAGCCGAGTCAACAGGTCGGTCAACTGATTCCCGCTGTTTGGAGAAGTGAACCAAGACAGTATGGCCCTGAGCAAGATCACCCCCTGGTAGAGGGTGATGAGGAGGACGAGTAGCTCGGCGATTCTCACGTCGGCGCCCCAGCGTTGACTGGTCGTTGGCAGTTCCGGTTCAGACCGTTACTACGGGAAGGGCGAATGCGATGTTTCAGGTGCGAGGCCGGAACCGCTGGGAGCCGGATAGAGTAGGTCGGTAGCCGCGCGGGCCGGTCGCGGCAGCAACGGAGAGGAACGGCGATGGCGCACAACCAGGAGGCGAGGCAGCTCGTCCGCTACCTGTTCTTCAAGCTCGACCCGCTATGGCGGCGGCAAAGCACGGGGAAGCAGATAGACCAGAAGGTTGAGCTGGCGGACACAATTCGCGGCTTTCAGGCGAGGTCACTTCTCCGCTCCTATAGCCTGATGGGCACGCGAGGCGACGTAGACCTGATGCTTTGGCAGGCGGCTGAGGATCTGGAGACGTTGCAGGCGCTGGAGACGGCGATCTTCTCGACTCGCTTGGGTGCTTACTTGTCGACGCCGTACAGCTACTTGGCGATGACGAGGCGCTCGGTGTACGACTTCCCCGATGAATCGGACATCGATGATCGGATAACCGTCAGCCCTCAGGACTCGCGCTACTTGTTCCTGTATCCGTTCGTGAAGACGCGGCCGTGGTACAAGCTGCCGCATACGGAGCGGCAGGCGATGATGAACGAGCACGTGCGGGTAGGCCGCAAATACCCAGAGATCAGGATCAATACGGCGTATTCATTCGGTTTGGACGATCAGGAGTTCATGGTCGGGTTCGAAGGCGATGATCCAGGTGAGTTCCTGGATCTGGTGATGGAGTTGCGGGAGAGCGATGCCTCGGCCTATACACTTCAGGACACGCCGATTTTCACCTGCATTCAAATGTCGCTTTGGGATGCGCTCGACTCTTTAGGCGGAGCTTCGGTCTCGGAGTTGGCGGAAGCGGTGGAGCGCGACGAGGAAGGGTTCGTATCCGTGGCGAGAGTAGGGGAAATCCCGCCGGGCAAGTCGAAGCGGGTGTACAACGGTGCCGACGCCATCGCTCTCTTCAACGTGGGTGGGGAGTTCCGCGCGGTGAGCGACCGTTGCTCTCACGGCAGAGCTTCGCTGAGCGAGGGCTCGGTGGACGGTGATGGCTGCACGCTCAACTGTCCGTGGCACGGCGGGAAATTCGACATCGAGATGGGAGAGCCCGTGGGAGGGCCGGTTCGTGCCCCCATCAAGACTTATCGTGTGAAGATCCAGGGTGATCAGATTCTGGTGGGGTAGGCAGGGGAAACAGGCTTCGCGAATATCGGATATCGAATACTGAGTGTCCAATCATGAAGTGAGTGGTATAAGAGAGTCCTTGGATGTTCGATGTTGGATATTGATTGGTGAAGTGGGGTGGTTTGGGTCTCTCGACTTGGGAGGTAGAGCTGAAACGGGTAGTGGGGCGGCATAAGAAAAGAGCGGGCCTCGGCCCGCTCTTGCTTTGTCTGTCTCCGCGCAACGGCAGCTATTCCACGATCACCTTTTCTAATCGGTGACTCTCTGGGTTCACCGCGCGACCGTCCTTCAGCACCTCGTAGTGAACGTGCGGCCCCTTGGCCAATCCGCTGCTCCCCACCAGAGCGATACTGTCGCCACGGCGAACTCGATCGCCGACCTTCACTTTCAAGTTTCTCTGGTTGTGTGCGTAGCGCGTCTTGTATCCGTTGGCGTGGTCGATCTCCACGGTCCAGCCGTACCCGGGCCGGTAGCCGGCGTAGGTCACCTGCCCATCGGCGGTCGCGACGACGGGCGTGCCCGGCCAGGCCGAGATATCGATGCCCTCATGTGGGCGGCGAACGTTGAGCAGTGGGTGCCAGCGGCTGCGGCTAAAGGAGGAGCTGAGCCAGCCATCGGTGGGGTCGATCGACGGATAGGCCGCCAGATCATCCCTGTGTTTCTCCATAGCGGTGGAAGCCTCCTCGAGGCTCACCTTCAGGAGGTTCGACTGTCGGAGCAGCCGGTTCAAATCGGTGGTCGTGGCGTAGACCTGTCTGCCCAGGCCCTGGTCGAGCTCGAGCAGCGGCTCGGATCCGATGGAAGCCGTCCCGGGTCCGCCGATACCCACCTGCCGCACCTCGGTGTCGATCTCCGGTAGCCCAGCCAGCAACCGGAAGCGGCGATCTCGCTCCGATATCGTGCCGATCGACTGGGTCAGCTGGCCCACCGTCTCCCGCATCCGCTGCACGTCCGCCACCAGCAGCGCATTCTCCCGCTCGAGCTTGGCTGTCTTCGCCAGCTCGCCGAGATTCAGCACCAATGCGGTAGAACCAACCAGGAGAAAGAGGAGGAACGCGGCGACGGTCCCGATCACGGTGCGGAGCGTACGCTGCGAGACACGCAGCGTGTGCGCAGGCCGAGACGGGTCCGTCATGACTAGGAACGTTAGGCGGTTGCGTTCCATTGGCATTCCGGTTCGCGGTGCTTAGTAAACTGAAAAACTCCTATCGACAACAAACCGTAGGCGGGCATACTTGTACGCCCGGCGTGACGACGGTTGTTCCGATGGAGAAGGGGCGGCGCCACGTTAATAGGTTGGGGGATAGGTGTCAAGCTTCCACGCCCCCGACCTGTGGGCCGCAATGTCCATTCCGACGTGAGGTAATTCCCGCAATTGATTGTAGTATAACGCTTTACATCATTTGTTCTCGTATACCAGGCCTACAAAATGCGATAATATTTGCACACGTTTGTAAGGGTTTTCCGGTAGGGCCTCGGTTTGCGGGTGCGATCGACGGGAAGTTGCGGTGGGGCGGCCCAGGTCTAGTTTTCATCTAGTCCCGGCGATCTGCTCGTTCGATATTACCCCTGCGCCCAGCACTAGACGGGGAGAGACTCCATGCTTGGCTTCTATATCCTCGCGGCGATGCTCGGGGGCGGCTTGCTGCTCTTCTCCGTGATCAGCGGGGCGCTCCACGGTGTCGGCGACGTGGACGCCACCGGTGTGGACGTCGGGGGTGTGGATGCGGACGTACCCCACCTCGATGTGGACGTAGGCCACTTGGATGCGGATGTCTCGCACGTTGACGTTCATGTCGCGGGCGCCGATCACGATGTCCATGTCAGCCATGGCATGCCCGGACAGATGGTGCTGGGCTTCTTCCGACCGAGGAACCTGATCTTCTTCCTCACCGCGTTCGGTCTCACGGGCACGCTGCTGACAGTGACCGGGGGTACCCCCGACACTACGCTGACGTTATCGCTGGTGATGGGCGGCGGTGCGTGGCTAATGACGTACGGGGTTTTCACGTGGCTGCGGCGCAGCGAGAGCCTCATGGACGCGGTCAGCGAGGTCGAGATCGAGGGATGCCCGGCCCGGGTGGTGTTGCCGCTGGCACCGGGCGAACCGGGGCGCATCGCATGTGTGGTTGCGGACAGAGAGTTTTATCTGACGGCCCGTCTGGCTCCAGAGGTATCCAATGCGCTCGAAGCCGGAAGCGAGGTCGTGATACTACGCTTCGAAGGCGGAGTGGCGGAGATCATTCCGTTTGACACGCTAGAGCTTCCCCCAGCAGAAAGTTGAGGTAGTAGAGTGGATCCGAATACTGGCTTCATACTCGGGTTAGTCGGCTTGGGCGTCCTGGGAGCGCTCATCTTCACGGTGAGCTCGTTGATTGTCATCTGCCAGCCCAACGAGATGGTGGTGATCACTGGCCGCAAGCGGATTACGGCGGACGGTCGCAGGGCAGGTTATCGGTTGCTGCACGGCGGCCGGACGTTGCGGGTGCCGATCATCGAGCGGGTTTCGCGGATCGACCTGACGACGCTGCCGATCGAGGTCGTGGTAAGGAACGCCTACTCGAAGGGCGGTATCCCGCTGATCGTCCACGGCATCGCCAACGTGAAGCTCAGCGCCCGGGATCCGGTCTCCCACAACGCGGTGGAGCGGATGCTGGACAAGCCGTTCGACGAGGTGATGCAGATCGCCAAGGACACCCTGGAGGGTAACCTGCGC
>JBDHHL010000014.1:0-27014 GCA_039589375.1 Gemmatimonadota bacterium
GTCGAACCAGCGCTTGAGCCCGTCCCGAGGAGAGCCTCCGTTCCAGTAGCCCTCGAGCATCGCGAGATTGATGGACGTCTCCGTGTACGCGCCTCTCAGGTTCAGCCCTTCCCTGTCCAGTACGACTTCATCGTTCAACCAGTAGGTGATGCGACCGTCGCTTTTACCCGGTGTGTTGAGCTTGACCCGCATCTCGATCGCGACCCACTCGCCTTTCCTTTCAACGAACCGCACGTCGAGCTGTTCCCTGTCGAGCCACCGGAGGTTGCCATCGCCCATGTGTACAGTGCCGGCTGGCTCCGCCAGGCTGCTGATCGGGGTGGAGATCGGCGCGGCGCCCGGGCGCCGACCGCTGATCAGCAGCTGCTCCTGCCACGCAAACTGTAGTCCCTTGCTCGGATAACGACTGCCCACCCTGGCGAACTTGGGCGGGAATTGATCCGGCCAACTCTTCTGGAACCTGTGGTAGAACCGGAAGTAGATCTCTTCGAAACTCTCGTCGCTCCGCAGACCGCCCTCGGGGTGATCGCCGAAGTGCCAGCCTAGCCACCCCGCGACCGCTTGGTCCTGAGCGTAGTACTGGCGCAGCGAGCGCTTACCACTCAGGGAGGCATCGTTCTCGACATAGAGGGCGTTGTTCTTGTAGTCACTCCAATTCGACTTGTCCCACTTCTCGAAATCCTCACATACCACCGTGCTGGGCCGCAGACACACCGACTCGGGAGAGCGAATCTCGGCCCGAGACAGCTCCGGGACCTTCACTTCGACCACGGCGTGTTCCTGGTCTTCCTCCTGGGGCGCGGCGCTAGCAATGGTCGCCCGGGCCGCCTGGCCCACGGACAGTACGGCCAGCAGCGCGCTCACCGTGAGCGCCCTGATCAGCAACGATCGGCTCAGGCCTAAGGTGTACCGCCACATCACGTTCGCCCTCGCTTTCCCTAGTGACTCGCAAGCTCGATCTCGGCCCGCAGTTCCCGCGGCGCCTGCTGTGACATCACATCCCCCAACGGTATCTTCCACTCGGCGGTCTGAGCCGCCTCGTCCACGGTTCCGTTGGCGGAGCTGATCCTCGGCGCGTGCACGCGCACCGTGTAGAATTTCCCGGCGAACATCGAGGCCAGAAACGCTTGACTGGCCGCCTCCATCTCTTCCATCCCCGGCTCCGCCGTACCCGTAGCGCTAACCATGCTCTCGTCGACCAGCGTCTGCACGAACAACATCCTGTCGCGCCCCAACCGCTCTAGCCTCATATCGTTCGGCGAAGCGATTTCCCCCGTTTCGCCCGAGTCTTCGTCGGCGACGCTGGTGCGCGCCTGTAGCGCTTCCATCGTTTCCGGAAGCAAGGTCACGTCCTCCACCTCGAGCTCGATGACGAAGTGATGAAACTCGCCTTCTACGTATTCGCTGTGATCGAGGCTGCGGAGATTTGGGACCTGCTCGGGATGCGCTTTCAACTGGTCGTATTCCGCCTGGTTCTCCGCGAACGGATTGCCACCTTCGGCCTCGGCCGCCATCGCCATCAGCCCCTGCGGTAACGAGATGTCCAGCTTCATCCGGCCCGACCCATCAGCGTTAACCCAGATCTCCTGGGTCAACTCCAGGCAGCCCGTACACATGATGCCCATTACGAAGAGCAGAGCGGCTCTGGCGGTGTTCATACAATCCATCCCTCGGTTCTGGAATCCACTGTGGGCCCGCAACGGTCCCGCTGCCGCCGCCCATGCCCAGCAGTCAGACACGGGGCGACACCAAACGAGATCGCCACAAGCTGGCTCATCGATGACGGGGGGTGGGCGCCGGTGCCCAGGAGACGTGAGACTCCCAGACGGGAAGTTCTCAACTTTCGTGCCGGGTGCGGCGGAAGCCCGCAACTCCTTGATCACCCGTACGTTACCATGCCCAGCCCTGGGGAATCGCGTATGACTTTCTTGCACAATGCCGCGGGCCGGGGCGCCTTGCCGTACCCTCCGGCGGCTGGTACCGTATATTTCTCACAGTCGGCACAATACCAGAGGAGAGAATCTCGATGACCGAGCGCGACGACTGGACCGTCATACATCACCTCGCCTACGTCTACGCAGCCATCGCCTTCAGCGACGGATCGATCAGCGACGACGAGATGGAAGTCTTCTGCCGCAACATCGAACGCTGGACCCCGGAGGGGGGTTCTGACGATTTGAGCCAGACCGTGATGACCGTAATTGGAGCGGTCGCCGAGGACGCGGAACGCCAGGAACATGGCAACCTTTACCGGTCCGTCGGTGTCGTGGCTGACGAGTTGGACGACGATGCACGGGGTGAAGCGCTGGGCGACCTTCTAGACATCGCCGCCGCCGACGGTCGTTTCGACCCGAGCGAGAACGCGCTGCTCGTCCGACTGAGGCAAGCGTGGGGGGCGGACAGCTCGGTTTAGCGATCGAGGAGACATACAGACTTGAAGAAAGGCCCCGCCGATGCAAAGCGGGGCTTTTTCAACACGTTGTTCTGCGCCCGCCGGCAGGCCATCTTGGAGACCTACCGCTCGAATCCAATAGACCCGTCTTGCGAGCCGACGGAGGAAGCATGGAAGAACGCGTCTGGCACCAGCACTATGACGCAGGCGTCCCGGCGAGCATCGACTTCGAGGATATTCCCATTCCCCACTTCCTCGAGCGTTCCGCCACGCTCTATCCCGATTCAACCGCTCTGATCTACTTCAACCGCCGCTTGAGCTACCGGCAACTGAAGGAAGCGACCGATCGCTTCGCGACGGCGCTATCAGCGCTAGGGGTAACCAAGGACAGCAAGGTCGCGCTCCAGCTCCCCAATATGCCCCAAGCCGTGATCGCCTACTTCGCGGTACTCGGGCTCGGAGGCCGGGTCGTGATGACCAACCCACTGTACGTGGAGCGAGAGATCGAGCATCAGTGGAACGACGCCGACTGCTGCGCTGCCGTGGTGGCGGACTACTTGTTCGAGAGTCGCATCAAGGGCATCCGCGACAAGCTTCCGGTCGAGAACTACATCATCACATCGATCCCGGAGTACCTGCGCTTCCCGCTGAGCCTGCTCGCGCCGCTCAAGCTCAGGCGAGCGCGTCCGCCCTTGATGGCAAGGGTAGAGCCCGACGCGCGGACCCACCTCATGCAAGCCCTTATCAAGCAGACACCGCCCAATCCACCCAAAGTGGAGATCGGGATAGACGAGATCGCCGTTCTCCAATACACCGGTGGGACGACGGGCGTGTCTAAGGGTGCCATGCTCACGCACCGCAATCTTTCATATAACGTGCAGCAATGCAGTGCGTGGTTCACGGAGCTGGAACCGGGCAAGGAGGTATGGATTGCGAATTTGCCTTTCTTCCACGTCTTCGGGATGACCATATGTATGTGCTTCTCGGTCTCTACTGGTGGCGCGATGGTGCTGATGCCCGACCCCCGCAACATCCCCGGGTTGATCAAGAACATCGCGAAGCATAGGGTCACCGTCTTTCCCGGTGTCCCGACACAGTTCAACTCGATCAACAACCATCCCAGCAGCGGCAAGCTCGATGTCACGAGTGTCAAGATCTGCGTTTCCGGCTCCGCGCCTTTGCCGGGCGATGTCTGCGAAGAGTTCGAGAGAATCACGGGTGGCAAGATCATCGAAGGGTTCGGGCTGACCGAGACAGCGCCGCTGACTCATGCCAACCCGGTGCTGGGCCTGCGCAAGACCGGCAGCGTAGGCGTTCCCGTCCCAGGAACCGATGCCAAGATAGTCTCGCTCGAGGACGACACGACAGCGCTGCCGCCCGGTCAGAAGGGCGAGATTGTCGTCAAAGGGCCCCAGGTCATGAAGGGCTACTGGAATCGGCCCGACGCAACGAGAGGCGTGATAAGGGACGGCTGGTTCCATACGGGTGATATCGGCGTGACCGACGATGACGGGTATTTCTACATCGTCGGACGAAAGAAGGATATGATCGTTGCCGGTGGCTACAACGTCTATCCCGACGAAGTGGACGACATCCTCATAGCGCATCCCGACGTGCTCGAGGTGGCGACCATCGGAATTCCCGACGTGAAGCGCGGCGAAACCATCAAGTCGTTCGTCGTGATTAGGGAAGGGCGGACCATCACGGCTGAAGAGCTGATCAAGTACAGTCGAGAGCAGCTCGCCGCCTTCAAGATTCCTCGCCAGATCGAGTTCCGGGACGCCCTACCGAAGAGCGCCGCGCTCAAGATCCTTCGCCGGGAGCTGCGCGAGCAGGAACTGGCGAAGCTGGAGGAAAGAAAGAAGACCTAGAGGACTCTGGAACCCGCATGTTTGACTCTCCGGGCCCCCGGGAGGGGCAAGCGTCGAGCTGACTCGGCGAGTCGCCGGGGAGCAAACCGGTCTTGGTAGTCCGGCTAGTGCTCAGCGGACAACGTGGGAAAGAGAACCCGATGATGGAACGACCGACCAGCGCCCGGAATAGGCACAACGCCCGATGTCCACTGAATGCAGGCTCGCTCATCGTCGCCGCGGCGCTGGGCTGCGGCGGGGACGACACGGGAACGATCGACACCGGCTGGATCGAGTACCCTGCGGCAGAGCGGGTGGAACAAGTCGACGTGTACCACGGGGTGGAGGTCTCCGATCCCTACCGCTGGCTGGAGAGCGAGACATCGACAGAGACCCAAGCCTGGATCGCGCAGCAGGACGAAATCACCGAGCGTTTCTTCGACCACCTGCCGGAACGCGGAGATGCGATCGCCTACCTGCAAGACCATTGGCTCGACGGCGCCTTGATGGTTCCCGTCCGCAAGGGCGACCACACCTTCTATTTCGAGGCGGTGGAGGGCAAGCCGCACAACGTGCTCTACGTTATCAGGGGTGAAGGCGCCGAGCCCGAAGTCGTGTTCGACCTCAATGAACGCGACCCCGACGGCTCGCTGTCGACAGAGGCGTCGATCACGGTCAGCCCCAACGGCCGCTACGTCGGCTATCCCATCCATCACTCCGGTGCCGACGCCGCCGAGATCCACTTCTATGACACGCAGGCGGGTCGAGAGCTCGATGAGGTTATTCCCGAGAGCTATGCGTCCGTCACCGCCTGGCTGCCGGACGAGTCGGGCTTCTTCTACACCTACATGGACCTGCAGACCTGGCACGGGCAGCCGACCGATGTGCGGCCCGGGGTCTACCGGCACCGGATCGGCACACCGGTGGGAGAAGACCTGCTGGTCTACGATCGGCCGTGGGAGGGCCGATTCATGGCCACCGCGTTCCTGGCCGATGACAAACAGCACCTGCTGATACAGGACATGAACATCATGGGCGCGCGGGGCGGCTGGGGCGTCCGTCCCGTCGAAGGTGGCGACCGCACGGAAGTCAGCTGGCTGATCGATCCGACGGCCGAGCACCGCTTCGCCTTCGTCGGCAGCTCCGGGTCCGAGCTGTTCCTCTGCACCGACTACCAGTCGCCCAACTGGCGGATCCTGGCCGTCGATCTGAACCGCCCGGGCCTGGAGAACGCGCGCGAAGTAGTGCCTGAGCTGGATGAACCAATTTCGATGTACGGCGGCACGAACGCAGGAAATATCGTCTTGCACGACGGCCGTCTTTACGTCACCTACGTTCAGCACAACGTGCACGTGATCCGCATCTACGACTTGCAGGGGGAGCCGCAAGGCGAGGCGCCGCTACCTTTCCCAGGCCGGGTCTCGAGCATCGAGACGAGGGAAGACGACGCGACGATCTACCTCGGCCTGCAGTCTTTCCTGGTACCTCAGTCCACGTACGCCTACAACACCGAGGCGGGGACGCTGTCACCAGTAGACGCTGCCCCGGCGCCCGTCGAATTCGACGACTACGAGGTCCAGCAGCTCTTCTACAGCTCGTATGACGGTGTTCAGATCCCGATGAGCATCATCCGACGCAGGGACGCGCCGCGAGACGGGCAGGCCAAGGTCCTCCTCTACGGCTACGGCGGCTGGGGTATCCCGCTGCTGCCCGCTTTCTACAACCGTATCCATGCGTGGCTGCACATGGGCGGCACCTATGCCGTCGCCAACCTGCGCGGCGGCGGCGAGTACGGGGACACCTGGCATCAGGCGGGCCAGTTCTTCAACAAGCAGAACGTGTTCAACGACTTCTTCGCGGCCGCCGAGCACCTGGTGCGAGACGGCTACACCACGCATTCGCGCATCGCCATCCTGGGCGCCAGCAACGGCGGCCTGCTAACCGCCGCCGCTTACAACCAGCGGCCCGAGCTGTTCGGCGCCGTGATCTCCGAGGTCGCCGCCGTCGACATGCTGCGGCTGCAGGAGACACCCGTCGGGGCCACAGTCACCATGGAGCTGGGTCACCCGGATCAGAGCCGCGAGATGTTCGAGTACCTGCTGGGCTATTCGCCGTTGCACACCGTTCGGCACGAGGGCCCATACCCGCCCATCCTGAACATCGTCGGCGAGAACGATCCACGCTGCAAACCTGGACACATATACAAGTACGTGGCCGAGCTGCAGCGGGTCGGAGCCCCCGAGCGGTTGGCGTTTCTGCGCCTGTTCCGGGGAGCCGGGCACGGCTCGCTCCGCAAGGACGACCAGTTGGAATGGCTAGCCGACGAGCTTTCCTTTGCCTGGGCGATGACCGAATGACCTGTTGGGTTGATCACAGGAGATCGCCCCCGCGAGAGCATCGTTGCGGGTGCGCTCACCGGCTACCTACCACGCTCAACCCGCAGCTAGGAACCAGTCCAGCGCCGCCTCGGAGATCTCGGCGGGAACCTCATGACCTCCGTCGAACTCCCGGTACGTTACATCGTAGCCCGACCTGCGGAGCGTAGGCACGATCGTGTCACGGCTCAGACGCACGGGCAGGACTGTGTCGCGCGTGCCGTGTGACACGAAGATCCTAGGCTCACCCTCAATGATGTCCGAGGGGCTGAAGAAGCCCGGCGAGTAAGCGACGAGGTGGCTGAGAAGGCCCCCATTCGAGACCCCGAGCGAGAGGGCATAGGTTGCCCCATCCGAAAAGCCTCCGAGCGCGATCCGGGACGGGTCGATCAGACTGCGCTCGAACGTGTGCTGGAGTGCCCGATCGAGGAAAGCCACATCCGGCCCGAAATCTCCCCTTATGCGATCCCACGTGCTCGATCGCGAGTCGGGCGCCAGCAGGATCATCCCCCGACTCTCCGCCCGGGCAAAGTAGCTCTCCCAGTTGCGTCCCTCACCGCCAGCGCCGTGGAGGCCCACGAAGAGCGGGGCAGGCGTGTCGCCGGAGTAGCTCTCGGGCACGTAAAGCACGCCGTCGCGTCCGTCCCCAAGACCCAGCGAAGTCAGCCCTACTGTCGGCGAAATTGTCGGTGTGCCCGGCCTCGCCGTGAGCCGTGGATCGGAGCCCGCAGATTCGGAAGGGGAACTGTCGCAGCCTGGAAGCGCGCACGCGAACAAGGCGCCGACGCTGCTCTTGACGAAACCTCGCCGCGAGATGGTCGGCGGCGAAAGGAGCCGTGCGCCCGCCTCAGCCGCGTCAGGATGGCCTCGGTTCATGGTATTCCCTCTAACCTGCCGCGTCCGCTTTGTTCCAGCGTGACCAGCTACTGGGGATTCAACGTCCTTCGATGCGGTGCAGAACGACGTAGGGAACGCCCAGTTCGTCGCGCATTACGCCGACAAGCTGGTCGCCGATGATGCGTGGAGGGGGACGTGTACCGATCTCTACGTGCACGGGCCCGAGGTACCGGCCCTCGGGATCGAAGACGTCGAACGTGACGCTCCCGCGCGAGATATCCTGCTCCGTGGCAGATGTCTGGACTACCCAGAGATACCCGCGGTCATCGACGACGAACGACTCGTACGCCGGCTTGAACTCAGGGATACGGGCGATGATCTCGTTCGTAGCCGGCTCGCCGAACTCCGCGAACCTGTCCCGCACAGCGGAACGGTCCGCGTCCGTGACGGGAACCGGGCTGTACTCTCGCTCGACGACACGGACCGTATCACCGTCGAGAGTACGGTAGTGAAGGCGATACGCTTCGCTGAGGGAAAACCAGAGACCGTCCCCGCCGTCAAAGCGCCAGGTGAGGCTCGGGGCGAACGGGATTCCGACGATCGTGATCCCTCCTTCCACCTCGATCCTCTGGACCATGCTTTCGTACTCCGGAAGCTCGAAAGTGTCGGTCGCCAGGACCTCCCCGGCGACGCTGTGGCGGATGAATACGCGCCTCGACGCCCCAATCGCTGGATCCGAGAAATAGCTGGGCTCGTACAGGCGGCCCGACCTATCAAAGCCACCTCCCCAGGGATAGCCCCAGCCCCCGATTCGACGCTGACGCGAATCCAGGTAGTTTCCGGCCGTATCGAACACCTCGTACCGCGCGTTCCCCGTATCCGTCACCCAGAGGTTGCCGTCCGGGCCCCAGGCCAGCCCGATCGGGTTCCGTAATTCGCCTGGTCCCCCACCTTCGCGGCCCAGCGTTCGTACGTGCTGACCGCTGCGAGTGAAGACACGAACCTCCTTCGGCTGACGGTCGAGGACGTAGATTCGGCCCAGGGCGTCCATTGTGACGTCCCACACGTCTGCGAACAGGACGACAGGATCTGCCGCGTCCGCCGACCCGATTCTCACTTCCTCAACCGTTTGCCAGGCTTCCCCGGAACTCCAGGCCCCCACGGCGCCGTTGCGGACCAGGATCGCGCCGCTCTCTAGCGTATCCACCTCGACCTGCGGTTGCCTCTCGCCCCCAGCGCAACCCGCGACCGCGAGCACGCTGACGAGCAACAGGCCGGTCGTTGGACCTCCTCGGCACGGACGAACGCCAGTACGCATCGTCAGCCTCTCACACAGAAGGGGCATCGCTGTCAGCGGGATCGTTGTCAGTGTAGGCGCGTACCCAGAATCGAACAAGTCAGCAGGTTCTTCTGCCCTCAGAGTATCCTGCGAAAAGGGTCGCCCAGCGCTTTCTGGACGACCCTCGTGGATGGCTACCCTCAAGAATAGCTGTTGCGTGCAACGACCCTCACTCTGTCACGCTCGGCCGGATGTTCTGGTTGAGTCGGAAGAAGTTCTCGGGATCGTACTTGTTCTTCAGCTCGACCAACCGCTCGTAGTTCGAGCCGTAGGCCTCGACCACGCGCTCGAGCTCGTCCTGCGGCATGAAGTTGACGTACACGCCGCCGGTGGCGAAGGGCGCCGAACGGTCGAAGAATTCGCGCGCCCACCCAACGCACAAATCATCTTCTGCCGGATCGTCCCACCGCGTATGCACGTTCAGCACGAAATCGGCATCCCTGTGAGTGTAGGCCGTCGCATCGAAGGGTACCCGACCGACTGCACCTCCCAGGTGTGCCACGAAAATCTCGCACTGCGGTGTGGGCAACTTGCCCGCATACTCGACGATCACATCGAGCGCGCCGTCGCTCAGCTCGTTGAAGTCGTGAGACTTCCAGTAATTCCGCGATCCCGGCGTCAACAGCGGATCGAACGCCGCCTGGAAGTCGATGAGGTTGTGCGGTGAAATGGCGTCCGCGATCGGATTGCCGATCGCTCGCAGCCCCTCCATCGCCCGCTCGCCGTCCGCCACGTCACCGGCATACAGAGCGGCGAGCACCAGGACCTCCGTGCCGTGAACATCTTCCGGCAAGAAGGGCAGCGGGGGCGCCTTGCGCAGTACGATCCATACGCTGAGCTCCTCAGGCGCCGAAGCCACGAACTGTCGGTACTGACGCAGCACATCGGCGGCGTCGCTGAATGGGTGGACGATCAGCCCGGCGAGCACTTCGGGGCCCACTGGGTGAAGCGCGAACTCGAACGATGTGACGACGCCAAAGTTGCCTCCGCCACCGCGGATGCCCCAGAAGAGGTCGGAGTTCTCGCTCTCGCTGGCCGTCACCGGCTCACCCGTGACCGTCACGACTTCGGCCGAGATCAGGTTGTCGATCGTCAGGCCGTGTTTGCGGCTGAGCCAACCGAAACCGCCGCCGAGCGTGAGGCCCGCGATTCCCGTCGTCGAATTGATGCCCACAGGCAAGGCGAGTCCGTGGGGTTGTGTGGCGGCGTCGATGTCGCCAAGCGTGGCACCCGGCTGTATCCGCGCCGTGCGGCTCGCCGGGTCGACCTCCACCGACCTCATTCCCGAGAGATCGATCATCAGCGCGCCGTCGGCTACCGCGTTCCCCGCAATGTTGTGACCGGCCCCGCGGATCGAGACCAGCAGGCTGTTCTGCTTGCCGAATCTCACTGCCGTAGCCACATCATCGGCGCCCGCGCAGCGCGCTATGAGGCCGGGGCGTCGGTCGATCATGGCGTTCCAGATCGCCCGGGTCTCGTCGTAGGCGGCCGAGTCCGGCGTCAGCAACTCGCCCCGAAGAGCGGCCGCAAGCTGCGCTACAATATCCTCTCCTACGGCGGTATCACCGCCATCAGTCGTGCGCATCGTCAGATCCATCGCTTCCTCCCAGTTGGGGTTAAGGCACGAGAAAGACCACCTAATCTCGAAGAAGTAGGCTCGATGCGAAAGGGGATGCCCGCTCAGGGCCTAGGACGAGATCGCCCAAGGGGCGTCGGCGAGTCAGACCTCCGTTCGTCCCAGCGACACGACCGATCGTCCCCGAGGCAGCGCAAGACGCGTCAACCACACTTGCCGCCGCGAGAGCAGGCGCTACACTGGAGTCGGGCAAGAACACCCGCCGAAATCGACTACCGGGCTCAACTCTGGAGGAAACAGCGATTAGCGGAACGCGTCTGAAGCGCATCGTGGCGTGGAGCGCCATCTGGGGCCTCATCGCAGCGTTCTTCAGCGCTCAGAACGTCGTACGCATGGTCGTGACCGGACGGCCGATCGACTGGCTTCAGGCGGTCGGCTTCGAGTACCTGTACTGGACGCCGTTCGTTCTGTTGACGCCGTTCTTCCTGTACATGGTAAGACGCTTTCGCCTCGAGCCGGGGCGCCTGCGCCAACACCTCCCCATCCACGCCGCCGCCGCCGTGGCGTTCTCATTCGCGCAAGCGCTCGGCTTCTTCGCGCTCGAGTACGCGGCCGCGCTACTGCTCGCGTTCCCGCCAGAGCGCGTCGCTGAGATGGTCGCCAACATGCGGATCGCTTTCTGGCTGGTGGAACTGACGGCGCTGTGGAAGTACTGGGTCATCGTCGGCGTCTACTACGCCTTCGATTACTATCGACGCTACCGAGAGCGCGAGGTGCGCACATCTCAACTCGAGGCCCAGCTGGCCACGTCCCAGCTGCAGGCGCTCAAGATGCAGCTGCAACCACATTTCCTGTTCAATGCTCTGCACTCGGTTTCCATGCTGAACCTGACCGATGCCGACGCAGCGAACCGCGTGCTGGTGAAGCTGAGCGAGCTCCTGCGCTTTACGTTGGACAACACCGGCGGCCAGGAAGTGCCGCTCGAGACAGAGATCGACTTCCTCGACCGGTACCTCGAGATCGAGAGCATCCGCTTCCAAGATCGCCTCAACGTGCAGTTCCTGCTGGAAGACGACGTTCAGGATGCCTTGGTACCGAATCTGGTCCTGCAGCCGCTGGTCGAGAACGCGATCCGCCACGGCATCTCGAAGAGCTCGACGGCGGGCAATATCGAAGTACGCGCCCGAAGCCGGGACGGACGGCTGCTGCTGGAGGTCGTGGATGACGGCCCGGGCCTGCCGGTCGGCTGGGATGTGGACAGCGATGCGGGGCTCGGCCTTCGCAACACGCGTGCGCGGCTCGAGCACCTCTACGGCTCGAACCATACGCTAGACTTCGCGGAGGGACCCGGCGGAGGCCTGATGGTGCGGCTCGCGATTCCGTTGCGACGAGCACGGGACAAGGACATGCCGAACGAGGGCCTCGCGCCATGATCCGGACCTTGATCGTCGATGATGAACCGATCGCGCGGACGGGTCTGCGGACCCTGCTCGAAGGGGACTCCGACATCCAGATCATCGGCGAGTGCGGCAACGGCGTCGCCGCACTGGAGACCATCCGGCGCGAAAGCCCCGATCTCGTGTTCCTCGACGTACAGATGCCCGACATCGACGGCTTCGGCGTCCTCGAACAGCTGAAGCCGAACGAGATGCCGGCGATCGTCTTCGTCACCGCGTACGACCAGTACGCCATCCGCGCCTTCGAGGTCAACGCCGTCGACTACTTGCTCAAGCCGTTCGATCGCGAACGCTTCACCGACTCGCTGGGTCGCGCCAAACGCTACATCCAGCACAACCGCGTTAGCGCTCTAAGCGAGCGGATAAACTCGCTCCTGCGACACCTCGGCTCCGGTGCCGCCGACGGATCCCGCCCGTACCGAGTCGATCGAGTCCTTATCAAGGACCGCCGCCGCGTCAGTTTCGTCCGCCAATCCGATATCGACTGGATCGAAGTGCAGGGGAACTACCTGTGCCTGCACGTAGGCACCGAACGCCATCTGGCCCGCGATACGCTGACGGCCATGCTCGACAAGCTCGATGCCAGCACTTTCCTACGCATCAGCCGCTCACGCGCCGTGAACGCGGAGAAGGTCAAGGAACTACGCCCGCTGGAGAGCGGCCGCTATTGCTTCACGCTGGCCGACGGCACCGAGCTTCAATCGAGTCGGCGCTACGGAAACCAGATTGAGGACTACTTCAGGCTGGCGTAGAGCCCGCCACTCGGCCCGTTCTGTCAACCGGCCGTCCCGTGGCCCCGCCCGTCCACCCCAAGCTGGATTGCCGATTGCCGCCGGCACCAGACATTGGACTGGAACACCCTATAATTCCTCGAGAACAGCCGTACCGGGAGGAATCATGTTTCGATTTGTGAAGCCAGCAACGCGTAGCCTGACATCCGCGATCCTTATAGCTGTCATAGCCGTTGGCCCGGCCGCGGCCCAGGACAGCGCCGCGACCGACAAAGACGAGTCGGGAGTCGTCGCCGCCGCACTGGACTACATGGAGGGGGCACTGACCGCCGACGCCGATCGCGTCGGCCGGGGAGTTCACGAGCAACTCACCAAGGTGAGAGTGAGCACTCTCCCTCAGACGGGCGGACAGATCCTCAACTACAGCGGCTACACCATGCTGGTCGAGGTCGTGCGCGGACTGGGCGACAGGGTGGCCGATGTCGACAAGACCGTCGAGGTTACCGTATTCGATATCGGGCACGACATCGCGTCGGCGAGGGCGGTGGGCGCGCCATGGTACGACCACTTGCAGCTGGCCAGGATCGACGGCAGATGGAGGATCGTGAACGTGCTATGGGCCCAGAACCAGCCCGATTCAGGGGAGGCCGACCCGAAGGAGGCAGATGCCGACCGGCTCGAAGTGGAGAAGACCGCCCGCGACTATATCGAGGGGGCGTACTCGGGTGACGGCGAGCGCATGGAGCACGCTCTTCACCCCGAGCTGACAAAGGTGATGCTGAGCCGCCACCCGCAGACGGGGGAACAGTTCCTGTACACGATGGGGGCATCCAACTTGATCGAGGGGACTCGCGCCGGCCTGGGGACGCTCGAGGAGGACGAGCGGAACATCGAAGTAGAGATCTACGACATCTCCCACGGCATCGCGTCCGTGAAGGTCGCGTCAGCCATGTACATCGACCATCTTCAGATCGGCATGGTCAACGGGGCGTGGAAGATCATCAACGTGCTCTCGGTGCCCAATCCCGATGCTCCACGACAGGGTCAGTGACACGCTCGTGCACACTTACGACGAGAGGAGGTTTCGATGAGGATGACGATGAGGATGAGGATGGGGATGGGGAAAGGGTCGATGCTCGTGGCATTGGTCCTTGCCGGCGGGATGGTGCTTGCTCCCGCCCAGGCTCAGGGGCAGATGCCGGTGATCGTGGGGCAGCAGATGCCGGATTTCACGCTGCCTGCGATCCAGGGCGGCACCGTCACGCTTTCCGGCCTGACGGGCAAGAACGTGCTGCTCATATTCCCGCGCGGTCGTGTGGGGGACCACTGGTGCCAGATCTGCCACTACCAGTACGCCGAGCTGGTCGAGCTGGAGAAGAAGCTCAACCTGCGAGACAAGTACAACCTCGAGATCCTTTTCGTGCTCCCGTACAACGAGGAGGCGGTGAAGGAATGGGTGGAGATATTCCCGCACCAGATGGAGGTGATCGAGGGCTGGAAGAATCCGCCCGATGATGAGAATCTGACCGAGCGCAGACGGAGCTGGGCGGCGACCGCCAGGGAGGTCTTCCCCAAGAGCTTCACCTACGAGGGCGGGGACATACCGGTCCCCTTCCCGATACTCGTTGACGCGGACCGCGAACTCTCGCAGCGTCTCATGCTGTTCACGACCAACTGGGACAGGTCGGAGGTCGAGCAGAACATCCCGACCATCTTCGTGCTCGACGGTGAGGGCGTGGTTCAGTTCAAATACCACAGCCAGACCACGTTCGACAGGCCTCCGTACGACTATCTGTTCAACGTGATCGAAAAACTGATCATCAGCGACTGACGGCGCCCAACGCTGTCAGGACCTGGTGCGGCAGGCTTTGAATCTCCAATACTGAACATCGAATATCGATTGTCCAAGAACAGCTATTCGTTGTTCGGCAATCGATATTCGGTGTTCGATATTCAAAGTGGCCAACCCGTCAGTATCGGCGTGGCCCAGTACTAGTTCCCCGGCTCCACCGGCACCAACAGTATGAACGGAGTGCTCGGCTCCTGGTCGGGCGGAACAGGCTGGGGCATCGCTTCGCCGGCGGGCCCCAGCGAGCGAAGGTACTGGTAGAGCGCCCGCGCGTCGCTTTCGGATAGCTGATTGATGTTCATCCACGGCATCGGCGGAAGGGCCTTCCGCTCCCGCAGGGTCGTGACCCATTCGTCCTCCGACATCCGCTGAACCGTCAGCCGAAGGTTCTTGGGATAGGTCGTTCCCCATGGCCCACGGAAGCCGACCGGCGATCCCGTCAGCCAGTCGCTCTCCGGGACGTTTCCCCCGGTAGCGAGATAGCCGTCCGTGTGGCAGTCGTTGCACCCCGCGACGATCGCCAGGTAGCGTCCGGCCTCGACGCTCGAGGCGGCGACAAGGTGGGGCGGACTCTCGGCCTCGTCGGCCACCGGTTGCTGAGTTTCGGGCCGGCACCCTGCTAAGAGAACGCATAGTAGCAGGGGGCCCACGACAAAGCGCGCCGGGGTCCAATGGATCACGTGCTCGAGCATGTGAATCTCCTCGTTTTGGCCTTGGGCAAGCCGTACATCGACAACGTCCCGTTGCAACGGGTTGGGTCAGACAGAATCTCGCGGATCGCCACGGTGCTCTTGATCCAAGACGGTATCGTGACCGGGACCGTCGTGGCTTCTTGGCAGATGTCGAGTGGATCCGCTTGGCGGAGGCGCCCCGATGCGGAGCAAAGGAACTCCCGCGGGGCGTGGTCGTCCCGAAGACAAGGGTATACTATGTCACGAGACGTGCGGTTGGGGCAGCGCACGGTCATGGCCGCAAACAGTAATGGCTACAGCCAACAGCCACAACCCCGCTTGGATAGAGGGCGTGCGCAGCCGCCGCGTCGGTGCGTTCAAGCCCGGCGGACCGCGACGCGAGGAGGGCAAGTAGCGATGAACCGGACAATGCTTCGACCCAGACTCTGGTGCGCGTTGATCACCGTCATCGGCCTGCTGCATCCGGCCCCTGCCATGGCGCAGGTCCAGACGGAGAGTGTGCTAGCGGGAGAGAAGATCACCCTCCATTCCACGGTGCTGGGCGAAGAGCGCAAGGTCGTCGTACGACTGCCTGAAGGGTACGACACATCTGAGAGCAGGTATCCGGTACTGTACCTGCTGGATGGTGAGTTCTTCTTTCAGCAGGCGGCCGCCACCGTTCAGTTCCTATCCGAGAACGCGTACGTGCACTACGCGGCCATCAATCAGCCTATCCCAAAGTTGATCGTGGTCGGCATCGTCAACGTGGACCGGAATCGAGACTTCACGCCGACCCACGCTCCCGTGCAGGGTCAAAGCCGTTTCCCGACCAGCGGCGAGGCTGACAAGTTCCTCGCCTTCCTCAAGACCGAGCTGATCCCACTCATCGACGACAGGTACAGGACTCACCCGTACCGGGTTCTGTCGGGATGGTCCCTCGGTGGTCTCTTCACGGTCACCACGTTCCTGGATAGACCGGATCTCTTTTCTGCCTACTTGGCCATCAGCCCGAGCCTGTGGTGGGACAATGGAGTCATCGCGCAGAGGGCGGATTCGCTCTTGGGCTCGGGTTCGGTGACGGGCAAGCCGCTGGTCGTCACTCTCGGCGCAGCGGAGGGAAGCGGCATGAAGGGCGCCGTGTATGACAGTTTCGTCTCGCTCTTCGAGCAGCGGTCCTCGGACGACTACTCTGTCACTTACGTCGAGATCCCCGATGAAGGTCACAGGTACGTTCCTTACAAGGCCCTGTTCGATGGAATGAGGGCCCTGTACTCGGATTGGGTGCTCCCCGGTCAAGTCTTGGAGGGAGGCTTGGACGCGGTCGTTGGCTTCTACGCCGAGCTCTCGGAGCGCTGGGGCTACGACGTCGAGGTGCCCGAATCCGCGTATCACCGGCTCGTGCGCGCCTTGAACGGGCAAGGCGATCAGGCTGGGGCACTGGAAATCGCCAGATTGGCCGTGGAACGCTATCCGCAATCGTCCTGGGCCCACTACAGACTAGGGGCTTTGCTCCAACGAATGGGAGAGTTGCGGTCGGCTTGGGAGAGCTGCACGAAAGCGCTGCGACTCGAGAGAGGCTACCCCGACCCGGACTCCGAACGGCTGCTGGCGATTCAACTGCGCCTACAGGATCTGGAGCGGGAGCTGGGTCCTCGAAGGTAGGGCAACCCTACGCTGACGATCGTTGCCGGAAGCGGTCCCTCCGACCGCCCTACGCTATTCAGGGATGCTGCAACTCATCGCGCTACTGTTAATCCTCCCAGTGGCGCGGTCGCCTTCGACCCTCAAGCGTACGTTGCCGACCCAGAAGCCACCCTGCAGCGCGATCAGCCTCAGGTCGTGGCCGCGACTCTCCGCGTGCACGATCGGCGACACCTGCTCGCCCGCAACGATCCGTCCCCAGTAGCGACCTGGAGATCCCAGCAATCGGAGCGTGGAATCCACCGTCCGCTCCTCGACCTCGACCTGACACTCATAGACGCCAGCCAAGTTGGGCTGCTCCGCAGACAGTCCTGTCACGACCTCCGGCGTGAAAAAAGGTTCGGCGATCGCCCAGGTCGCGGCGGCGTTCATCGGCGCGCTGGAGTTGGCCAGCATGGCAACGACCACCCCGTCGTCCGGGAAGATCAGCAGGTGCGCCCGGCCGCCGACCGAGCTACCTCCGTGGGAGACGATCCGCCGGCTCTCGTAGTCGGTGCCGACGCGCCACCCAATCCCGTAGCCGGTTTCTTCACCTTCATTAGTCCGCTGCGACGTCCAGAGCAGCTCGATGGTCTCCGGTCTCAGGAACCCCTCGTTCAGATGTGCCATGCCGAACCGGACCAGGTCGGCGGTGTTGGAGAGGAAGCCGCCGCCGGCCCACTTGTAGCTGTTGTCGACGTAAGGAGCGTTCATGGCCGTGCCGGCGCGGGTACGCATGTAGAACCGAGTACGATGTGGGATGATGCTGTCGGTGTGATCGGCCACCGTGTGAGCCATCCCGACGGCCGCGAAAACGTTTTCGTGCATGTACCGCAGGAAGTCTTCTCCGGACGCGCTCTCCACGACTGCGCTGATGAGATTCCAAGCATAGCTCGAATAGGAGTAGCGGGTCCCCGGCGCGTACAACAGCGTATCGTCCTGGAAGATCTGGAGGCCCTCCAGCACGCTGGTATAGTGCTCGCTGCTGTAGTTTTCCCGCCCTCTGTAGTGACGGACCCCAGCGAGGTGGCCGGCGAGCTGCCGGGTCGTGATAGGCCAGCGCTTTTCCGGGAAGGATGGGACATATCTCTGCACGGGCGCGTCGAGATCGAGCCGACCCTGTTCCACGAGGAGGGCTACAGCGGCGGCAGTGATCGGCTTCGAAACGCTGCCGACGCGGAACTTCGTCTCTTCCCAGACGGGCACCCGGTTCTCGAGGTCGGCATAGCCGAACCCTTCGGCCCATACGACCTCGCCATCTACGCCCACCGCCACTGACATCCCGGGCACGCCGGTGTGACGCAAGATCTCATTTACGACCATGCGACCGCGCGCTATCGCGTGGCTATGACGTGAGGGCGCCGGCGCGACAGCCGGGACGCTTTGTGACTGTAGGGGTGCGGCAGAAAGGCCCAGCAACAGAACGAGTCCCCCGCCACCCAATGCGAGGCCCATCGACTTCATCTTCATGGCTGTCTCCAAACAGTTGCAAGTACGATGGGAGCCGCGCAGCGCCAGCGTCAGTCCGCCGATGCTGGCCCAAAGCGAAGCCCAGAGCAGGGACGCAAGTCTGGACACGGTCCCCTCCTTTGCCGCGGCCTGTGGCTGTGCGTGCTGGGGCTATGTGATGGATGCCACCACAAAATAAGGACGGGCTGTAGTTGAGTCCAAGCCAAGTCGATCCGGCCGGCGAGTCACACACGACGCTGTACCCGGTGCAGGTTCGGCAGTGGATCGTCTTTCGGCCGGGCACGGAAGAAGCCTCTCGCTCCAGGTCGCGCCAGAGTAGGCGGAGATCAGTCCCGACCGTACTCCAGGTCGGCCCGGATCTCCTCCTCGGTTGGGCTCCATCCGTCGAGATCTGGGGCGATGGCGAGAAGGTCGCAGATCCAGCTACCTACGGTGGTCAGCAACCGAAAAGAGGGCTGGTGACGGGCAACACGCTTCCGGGGCTCGAGTTCCAGCCGGCGAGCGGCTCGCTTATGAGTACGACCGATCGTGCTTTTGAGCGCTGATATGTGAACGTTACCCATCTTCGACTCCCCTAAGATCAGCGGGACGCAGAGACTAGTCGATCGAACGCCACCCGGGCTCGGTCGGCCGCATCCTCCGCATCGAGCAGGCGGTGATAGAGGTGGTACGCGAGGAAGATCCCGTACATCTCGTACGCGAACTGGCGGGGATCGAGGTCGCTGCTGAAGTGCCCCTCGTCGATCGCGATCTGGACCGCTCTCGCTAGGCCATCGACCCACTCGCCTTGGGCCGCCGCAAGCGCGTCCCGCACCGGTCCCGGCCGGTCGTCGAGCTCGTACGAGGCCTCGACGAAGGGACAACCACCGACTCGCCCTCTCTCCCAGGCGAGCCAGCGCTCGAACAGCGCGCGCACGCGGCCCTCTCCGCGGGTCGCTCGTAGCGTGGGCTCGAAGACGTCGCGGGCGAAGCGCTCGCGAGCGGTCTCGATGATCTTGAGCTGGAGGTCCTCCTTGGACGCGAAATGAGCGAAGAGCCCGCTCTTCGACATGCCCGTCTCGCGCGCGAGCTCGCCGATTGAAAGACCCTCGAGGCCGACGACGGCCGCCAGCGCCATGGCGCGGTCAAGGATCCGTTCCCTTGTCTCATCCCCCTTGGTGACCATGAGGCCAAAATAGCACGACCGGTCGTTTTGTCAAGCCTGAACACCTGTCGTTGCCCCCCACTCCTCAGGCCACCATCTTGATTCAAGCCCAGCCATCCAGCGCTAATCGCCGGGGGTGCAGTCATGTCCCGTCTGAAGCGGCTAGTCAGCGAGGTCCACCGCCGTTCCCTCTGGCAGGTGTTGCTGATCTACATGGGCGGCGCGTGGGTGGCCTTCGAGATCGTGCAGACGCTGACGGAAGGCCTCGAGTTGCCGCCCTGGTTTCCGGCCTTCGCACTGGTGCTCTTCATCATCGGTCTGCCCATCGTCATCGCGACTGCGTGCGTGCGCGAGGACACGACTCTTGCTGCCTCGACCGTCGAGACGGAGGCAGGACCCGCCGATGCCAAAGCCGCGGAAGCCTACCGAGGGGACATTGCGCGACGCCATCGATTCCTAACCTGGCGCAACACCGCAGCGAGTTTTGTTGTCGCGCTCGCCGCCTGGGGTCTCGTCGCCGCAGGTTGGCTTCTCTTCGGCTCGGGCGCGGTTCCGAGGGCAGGCGGCGAGGTCGATGACGTCCGCGAACAACGCCCGTCCGTGGCGGCCCTCCCGTTCATCAACCTGAGCGGGCGCGAAGAGGACGCCTTCTTCACCCAAGGAATCCACGGCGAGATCCTGACCCGGCTGCAGAAGATCGGCGGACTGAAGGTCCTCTCCCGAACCTCCGTCATGGAGTATCGGGATAGTCCCAAGAACGTACGGGAGATCGGGAGAGAGTTGGACGCAGCGTACCTCCTGGAAGGAGAGGTCCAACGGGGTGCACAGGAGATACGCGTCAACGTCCAGTTGATCGACTCACGAACCGATGAGCACGTGTGGGCGGAGACCTATGACCGACCGCTTTCCATCGAGAACCTGTTGGATGTGCAGAGCGAGATCGCGCAGCAGATCGCCCTAAACCTCAGGGCAGAGCTAACGCCGGAAGAGCGAGCACGGATCGAGGCGCGCCCCACCGAGAACCTCGATGCTTATCAAGCGTACCTCCGCGGCCGCTACTTCATGCATTTGCCGCACTTCACAGTGGAGAACCTCATCCGCGCCTTCGAGGAATTCCAGCGCGCCATCGAGCTCGACTCCACATTCGCACTGGTCCATGCCGAGCTGGCCAAGGCTCACGCACAGGAGGTCTACTTCTGGGTGGACGCGTCCCAGAGACAGCGGGAACTGGCAACCCTGGCGATGGAGCGGGCGGTCAGAGCGGACCCCGAGTCTCCGCACGTTCGTCTCGCCCTGGGCCTCCATCATCTATGGCTGCACAGGGACCCGCAGCGGGCGCTAGAGGAGATCGCGAAAGCCGAGGAAGGTCTACCCAACAGCCCGAGCGTATTCCATGCGCGTGCGTTGGTCTATGAACTCCAAGGCAAGTTTCAGGAGGCGATTGAAGAATACCTCAAAGCGCTGGAACTGAGCCCCAACGATGCGACGTTCTATACCTACCTCATCTTCGATTACTGGGCGATCCGACAGTACGATCAGGCCGAAGCCTACGCCGACCAGGCGATCACTCTGGCGCCGGATCAGATGTGGCCCAATCTGGGCAAGGTACTGGTCATCTGGAGCGACAGGGGCCCGAGCGAAGAGACCGAAGCCGTTCTGG
Source organism: Gemmatimonadota bacterium (assembly GCA_039589375.1). Classification (GTDB taxonomy): domain Bacteria; phylum Gemmatimonadota; class Gemmatimonadetes; order Palauibacterales; family KS3-K002; genus JASFMO01. The sequence continues at coordinate 21,032 of JBDHHL010000014.1, forward strand.
AGAGTATGTCCCCCGACCTCGGCTGGGTTATTTGGGCGAGATACTGGCAGCGGATGGGGGAGGATCGCTACGCGGAAGCCATCACCTCGCTGGCGGAGACGGACGGCGAGTCGATCCGGCTCAAGTTCTGGGCGCGGCCGAAAGCCCTCCTGGCAGCACTGGCCTACGACGCGATGGGTCGACCGGAGCAAGCGAAACGGCTGTTCGAAGAAGCCAGGCAGGCGCTAGAGGGTGAGGTGAAGGCACAACCAGATGACCCTCGCTACCACAGCTCGCTAGGACTCGCCTATGCGGGGCTAGGGATGAGCGAAGCGGCCGTTCGCGAGGGCGCGCGTGCGGTGGAACTGCTGTGGGTGATGAGAATGCCGCGTTGAGCGAGATCGAACGGTTGCTGGCCATACCCTCCATGGTCTCACCGGCATGGCTCCACTTCGATTTCCGGTTCGACTCGCTACGTGACAACCCGGACTTCCAGGCGCTGCTGGAGCGGTAGGGTTCAAGAACCAGCCCCGAGCGCCGCTCGGCGCCCGGGGCATTGTTCGCTCGAATACCGTGGCCTCTCGCAGATCCGGAGACGGCGAAGCTGGTCGCTACTCAGCTCCTTTCTTGTACACCACCTTCCCACCGACGATCGTGTACACTACCTCCGTCGTCGGGATCTCCCCCTCAGGGACCGTTAGGATGTCCTTGGACAGCACCGTGATGTCCGCCAGCTTGCCCGGCGTCAGCGTTCCCTTGATGTCTTCCTCGAACCCGGAGAAGGCGGCTAAGCTGGTGTATGTCTGGAGCGCCTCCATGCGGGTCAGACGCTGATCGGCGAAGAAGACGCTACCGTCGTTCATCCTGCGGGAAACGGTCGCGTAGTAGCTCGCGATCGGATCCACATCTTCGACCGGCGCGTCGGTGCCGTTGCTGATCACCGCACCGGTCTCCCACAGATCCCTCCATACGTAGGCGCCGCCCCGCGCACGCTGCTCGCCCAGCCGCGGAGTCACCCACGGACCGTCGGACGTGCAGTGGATGCCCTGCATCGCAGCAATAACGCCGAGTTGGCCGAAGCGTGGGATGTCCGCCGGATGCAGGTGCTGGGAGTGCTCGATGCGCCAGCGCAGGTCCGACTTGTCCGGGTTCGCCTGAAATGCGGCCTCGTAGACATCCAGCGTCTCGCGGTTGGCGCGATCCCCAATCGCGTGCACGCACAGCTGGAAGTCGTTCTCCACGGCTATCCGCGCGGTCTCGTGGAGAGCCTCCATCGGGCTCGTGTTCAGCCCTACGCTCGTAGGCAGGTCCGAGTAGGGCTCCAGCAGCCAGGCGCCGTGCGGCCCCAGGGCTCCGTCGACTGAGACCTTGATGGCCCGCACGGTGAGGCGCTGATCGCCGTAGCCAACCATGCGATACTCGGGCAACAGTTCGGCGAGGCGCTCGTTGGGCTGGCGGATCATGACCCACAGCCGGATATCCAGGGCTCCGTCGTCGACCATCTGCTTGTACAGGTCGACCGTGCCGAACCCGACGCCCGCATCGTGAAACGTCGTGACCCCCTTCGAGAGCGCTTCCTCGGCCGCCAGTTCCGCTTGCCGGCGCGGGTCCGGCGGTTCCGCGTTCTCGCTGGCAGGGGACAGAAGACCTTGCGCCCGCTCCCGGAACGCGCCAATCGGTTCGCCAGCCGCGTCACGCACGATCTCGCCGCCGCGCGGATCGGGGGTATCCTTCGTTATCCCCGACATCTCCATCGCTTTCGCGTTAGCGAAAGATGCGTGACCGCTCGCATGGCGGAGGACAACCGGATTATCCGGCGAGACCGCGCTCAGAGAGTGGTGCGTGGGCAGGCCCTCGACGTTGCCCGGCGGTTCCGTATCCCACTTCTCTTGATGCCATCCGCGCCCGCGGATCAGCGTTCCCGGCGCCGCGTCGGACGCGGCATACTCGACCATCGAGACGATCTCGCCCCAGTTCGCCACCTGCATCAGGTCGAGCTGCATCTTGGCATCGCCGACGCCCAGGAAGTGCCCGTGGCTATCGATGAAACCCGGGATGGCCAGCTGTCCCTCGAGGTCGATCACCTCAGTCCCGCTGCCGATGTACGCGGAGATCGCGCTATCGCTCCCGACCGCGAGGATCGTGTCGTCAAGAATCGCGATCGCCTCGCCGTCCGGCACCGCTTCGTCGACTGTGACGACCTTGCCGTTCCTGAGCACCAGGTCGGCGGCGACTTCGGGTTCGCCGGCGCAGCCCAACATCAAAGCGAACGCGCCGCCCAGTAACACCCATACCAGCGCTCGCTGCCGAAGCCCGAGCGTACGTCCACTACTCTCCATAAACCCTCCCGTGCCTAGCGTCTGAGAGTCAGGGACCGCTTGTCTGGTCATGTATTCTGAGTTTTTGGTTCTCGGGGCCCCAGCAAGGTACGGCGCGGGGTCTGAGGCGGCTAGATGGACGCAGGAGCCGCCGGCGTTTGCGCCCAGTTTGCAGACCTGACATCTTTGCCCACGAAGCGTTCCCAAAGCTGTGCATCAGAGAGACCGTAAAAGCCTCAGGCGCTGAGTATGGTGTCACCTCTGAAGCAACTGATCGTCGAGATCCACCGGCGCTCCATCTGGCAGGTGCTGGTCATCTATGTGGCCGGCGCCTGGTTCAGCTACGAGATCATCGACGCCATAACCGACCGCCTATCCCTCCCTGCGTGGCTTCCGGTTCTGGCCATCATTCTTTTCTTGTTTGGACTGCCGTTTGTCGTCGCGACGGCGTTCGTACGCGAGGACGCTGCTCCCAGCCTGTCGCCCGCTGAAGCGACACCGCCCGATGCCGACGCTGCGAAGGCGGAAATCGAGACCGCTGCCGTTCGCCAAGAGGTCCGACGGCGGCATCGTCTTCTGACATGGCGCACAGCAGGCTTCAGCTTCATGGCCGCGCTGGCTCTCTGGGGTGTGGTCGCTGCTGGCCTGCTGCTGTTTCAGGGAGGTGGTTCTGCAGCTTCAGACGGCCACAAGTCCGTTGCCGTTTTGCCGTTCTCGAATATGAGCGGTGACCCGGAGAACGAATACTTCAGCGACGGCATTACCGACGACATCATCACGCAACTCTCCAAGATCGCCGACCTCAAGGTCATCTCGCGCACTTCCGTCATGCAGTACAAGGGCACGGAAAAGAACCTGCGCCAGATCGGCGAGGAACTCGGCGTGGCCACCATCCTGGAGGGCGGCGTCCGCAAGGTCGGCGACCGCGTTCGGATCAACGCGCAGCTAGTCAACGCGAGCAGCGACGCTCACCTGTGGGCAGAGACCTACGACCGCGAGCTAACCGATATCTTCGCGATCCAGGGCGACGTCGCACAGCAGATCGCGAGCGCGCTTCGATCGACGCTGACCCCCGATGAGCAAGAGCGTCTGCGGAGGCATCCTACCGACAACCTTCAAGCATACGAACTGTACATCCAAGGGCGTTTCTTCTGGAATCGACGCACCGTGCAGGACATACAACGCGCGATCGAACTCTTCGAGCGCGCGACTGAACTGGACTCGACCTACGCACTAGCCTACGCGGGCCTGGCCGACACCTACTTGACGCTCTACAGCTGGAATTGGATGCCCTGGGCGGATGCGTACCCGCAGGCGGATCGGACGTTGAGGCGGGCATTAGAGCTCGACCCGCTGCTCCCCGAAGCGCACGCGAGCCGCGCCGTGTTGTTGGAGCAGCAACTCGACCGGGCGGGCGCGGAGGCTGAATACCTCCGCGCAATCGAGCTGGCGCCGGGCTACGCCCCTGCGCATCACTGGTACGCGCTCATGCTGGCGAATCTCGGCCGGTTCGACGAGGCACGAGCAGAGATTCTAGCCGCAGCCGAGCTCGATCCGCTCGCGCCGATCATCGGCACCAACGTCGGACAGGCGTTCTTCCTCGCCCGCGACTACGATGCAGCAATCGCTCAGCTCGAGGCAACGATCGAAAGCGAGCCGGCTTTCCAATACGCGTGGGTCCTTCTGGGAAGGGCGTACGCGGAGGTCGGAAGGAACACGGAAGCGGTCGCGGCACTGCGCCGCGCCGTCGAGCTGGAGGAATGGCCCAACATCCTGCTGCGGCTGGCGTACGTCCTGGAGAGGGCAGGGCAAAGCGAGGAAGCAAACCGGATCGTCGAAGAGAACACTCACGGGGATCGGACCAGGGTCGCGCTCGTCTACGTCGCGGCGGGAGACGCCGAACGCGCCTTCGAGTGGCTGGAGCGTGCCCACGCCGACCAGTCCCCCTTCCTACACGAGCTGAAGGTGGAGCCCGGGTACGATCCTATCCGCTCGGACCCACGTTTCGGCGAGCTGCTGCGGAGAATGCGGCTGGAGTAGCGAGCGGGCGCGAACCGGAATGCTACGGGCTGGATTCGATCGCTCCGCTTACGGTAAGCACATCAATGGCAGTTTGCACTAGAGTCTCCCTGCAACACCGGGAGGGTTAGCAGGTCAGGCAACATTTTTTCGGACTCGGCGAAGCGAGGCGTCCTGCTCGCTCGCGCCGGGACGACGGTATCCCCTATCACCGCGCACCAGGAGGTAGCACGATGCGGTATCCGCACTTCGCATCCGCGCTTGCAGTGCTTCTAGCGCTCGTCACCGTTGGAGGCATTTCGGCACACAACGCCCCGCCTCAAGAGGGGATGACGCTCATGCTGGCGCAGCCGGCGGTGAGCGCCGACCACGTCGCGTTCACCTACGCCGGCGACCTCTGGATCGCCAGACATGACGGCAGTGGCGTCCGGCAGGTCACGACGCATAAGGGCGTCGAGTCGAGCCCGCGCTTCTCACCCGACGGCCGCACGCTGGCGTTCAGCGCTCAGTACGATGGCAACACGGACGTTTACGTGGTGCCGGTGGAAGGCGGGGTGCCCCGGCGGCTGACCTGGCACCCTGGTTCCGACATCGTGCAGGACTTCACGGTGGATGGAAGCGCGGTGCTGTTCACTTCGGCGCGTGCGGTGTACACGGGCCGCCATCGCCAGCTGTTCACCGTCACGCTCGACGGCAAGTTCCCGGAGCAGCTGCCGGTCCCAACGGCTTTCAAGGCGACCTACTCGCCGGACGGCTCGAAGTTAGCCTACACGCCGCTCTACGAACCGTTCAATCAGTGGAAGAACTACCGCGGCGGAACGGCGACACGGATCTGGATCATCGACATGGCGGACTATTCCGTCGTTCAGATCCCGCAGCCCGAGGGCCGCTGCAACGACACCGATCCCATGTGGATCGGCGACCGTGTCTACTTCCGCTCTGACCGGAATGGCGAGTTCAACCTTTTCGTGTTCGAACCGACTTCTGATCAAGTCGAGCAGCTCACCGAGCACTCCGATTTTCCGATCGTCAATGCCTCTGCCGGAGCGGGGTTGGTCGCGTACGAGCAGGCGGGCTCTCTGCACCTGTTCAACCCGACGGCAGGTGAGATCACTCCGCTGCCGATCCGTGTCGCAACCGACCTCATCGACGTGCGACCGCGGTACGTGGATGGAACCCGCCTCATCCGCAGCTCCCACATCTCGCCGTCCGGCGCGCGAGCGGTCTTCGAGTTCCGCGGCGAGATCGTCACCGTCCCGAAAGAGAAAGGTGACTACCGAAACCTCACACAGTCGCCAGGCGTCCACGAGCGCTCACCGGCATGGTCGCCGGACGGCAAGTCGATCGCCTACTTCTCGGACGAGTCCGGCGAGTACGCGCTCCGCATCGCTCCGCAGGACGGGAAAGGCGAGGTGCGGAAGATCGCTCTCGATGGAGACGGCTTCTACGAGAACCCGAAGTGGTCGCCCGACGGGGAGAAGATCAGCTACACAGACAATTCACGCGCCATCTACTGGATGGACGTCGAGAGCGGGAGGTCGCACAAGATCGGATCTGACGAGATCTACGGTCCGCTCCAGCCGCCGTACCACTCGTGGTCGCCCGACTCACGTTGGATCGCGTACACGCGGAACAACATGACCAATATCCACTCGGTATTCGTCTAT
>JBDHHL010000015.1:0-21178 GCA_039589375.1 Gemmatimonadota bacterium
GCGTCCGACGAGTTGGCGGCGCTCACAGCGATAAACGAACGCGATTACCAGGCTCACCTCGAGCTGGCGGAGGCTCGCGATGCGCTGGGCGACAGAGACGGTGCCGCTGACGCTCTCGAGCGCGCGCTCTACATCAGCCCCTACGATGTGATGCTGCACGCGCGTCTCGCCGCTATGTACTCGGAGGCGGGAGAGGCGCAGAAGGCGATTCGGGAGAGGCGAGCCGTATTAGCTTTGGAACCCGTGGACCGAGCCGAGGCGCTCTACCAACTGAGCCTTGCCTACTTCGAGGCAGGTGACGTGGCTAGCGCGCGGCGGACCGTACTGCAGGCGCTTGAGGACGCGCCGAGCTTCGAGAAGGCGCAGAATCTGTTGCTGGAGATACGTGCGAGCCGAGGAGGCACGCGGTGAGGCGGATCGCGATTCGACTGGCCGCCTTTGCGTTGCTGCTGGCGCTGGCCGCACCGGACCCGCTGGCCGCGCAGTCGCGCCGCTCGCGGCGAGTACGGCCCGAAGTCGAGAACGTCGAGCAGTTCAACGTGGGGTACTCGGGCCGCTTCACGTTCGTGCGCTTGCGCTACACACCGTTGTCGGGATTCAGTGGCGGCGGCGGATACTTTCGCGGCGACCAGAAATGGGATCACGATTACCCGCGGGCCGAGCGAAATCTGATGAAGATTGTGCACGAACTGACCCGGATAGAGCCACAGGTCACTGGCAGCAACATACTGACCGTGGATGACCCCGAGCTGTTCAAGCATCCGTTGGCCTATCTGGTGGAACCCGGTTTCTGGACGCTGACGGCGCAGGAAGCGGAGAGCCTCCGTGACTATCTATTGAAGGGCGGGTTCCTGATCTTCGACGATTTCGTCAGCCGGCACTGGATCAACTTCGAGCAGCGCATGAGAGATGTGTTGCCGGACGCCCGGTTGGTGGAGTTGGATACATCGCACCCGATCTTTCATTCGTTCTTCGACATCGAATCGCTGGAGCACTCGCACCCGTATTGGGGGTACAAGTCGATCTTCTACGGAATATTCGAGGACAACGATCCGGATAAGCGACTCATGGTCATCGTGAACTACAACAACGACATCGGCGAGTCGTGGGAGTGGTCCGACATGGGCTTCATCCCCATCGAGCTGTCAAACGAAGCGTACAAGCTGGGCGTCAATTACATCGTGTATGCGATGACCCACTAGGAACCGTACTCGATTCATAGAAGGTGGAGTTCATAATGACGGAGCAGAAAGTAGCTCTCGAGGCTGCAGATGACATCGCGCTGGCCGAACGAATGCAGCAGGCGATGGATCGCATCCGGTCGGAATTGCGGAAGCTGATCGTCGGACAGGACGACGTGATCGAGGAAGTGTTGTTGTCTCTATTCGTGGGTGGCAACAGCCTGATCGTCGGAGTACCCGGGTTGGCGAAGACGCTGCTGATCCACAGCATCGCACAGGTGCTGGATCTCAAGTTCTCCCGCATTCAGTTCACCCCGGACCTGATGCCGTCCGACATCACCGGCACCGACCTGATTCAGGAGGATCAGGATACGGGGCAGCGAAAGATGGTGTTCGCGCCGGGGCCGGTCTTCGCCAACATCGTGCTGGCCGATGAAATCAACCGCACGCCGCCGAAGACACAGGCTGCGCTGCTAGAGGCGATGCAAGAGCATCGCGTGACCGTGCAAGGCCGCACCTACGAGCTGGAAGAACCGTTCCACGTCTTCGCGACCCAGAATCCGATCGAGCTGGAGGGGACGTATCCGCTTCCAGAGGCGCAGCTCGACCGCTTCATGTTCAAGATCGCCATGGACCACCTGCCGGAGGACGAGGAGCTGGAGGTGGTACGCAGCACGACAGCGGTCCAGGACTATCGGTTCGAGAACGTCGTGAAGGGCGAGGAGATAGTGGCGTATCAGCAGCTGGTACGTAAGGTACCGGTTTCCGATCCGGTCCTGAGGTACACGCTCGATCTCGTCAGAACGACCCGCCCCAACGGTGACGGTTCGCCTGAGTTCATCCGCAGGTGGGTGTCCTACGGCGCGAGCGTTCGTGCAGCCCAGTACCTGGTGCTGGGCGCCAAGGCACGCGCCCTGGTACGCGGGCGCTACCACGTCAACTTCGACGACATTCGCGCGCTGGCGAAGCCGGTCCTGCGCCACCGCATACTGACGAACTTCCATGCGGAGTCGGAGCAGGTGACCTCCGATCAGTTGGTCGAACAGCTGCTCGAGGCGACGCGGGCTCCGAGCTCGGGCTTGTGAAGATCTCCAGCTTTCTCGACCCGAAGGTCCTGGCCAGGATCGACAACCTCGATCTGCTGGCGCGGACGGTAGTGGACGGTTTCATCAACGGGCTGCACCGCTCGCCGTACCTGGGCCTGTCCATCGATTTCGCGGAGCACCGTCCCTACATGCCGGGCGACGACATTCGCCGCATCGACTGGCGGGTGTTCGGCCGGACGGACCGCTTCTATGTGAAAGAGTTCGAGGCCGATACCAACGCGAACTTCATCGTCGTTCTCGATATCTCGCGCTCGATGGACTACGCGAGCCAGGGAATCAGCAAGCTCGACTACTCCCGCTACCTGGCGGCTTGCCTCAGCTACTTCTCCCGACAACAGCGTGACCGCGTCGGACTGGCGACGATCGATTCAGACATAGTGGAGTTCGTGCCGCCGTCGGCGAAGCACCTCGAGATCGTTCTTCACACGATAGACCGGATCGAGCCTGGCGGCGCGAGTGACCTGGAGACGACGCTGCTGAAGATCGCCGAGGCCGTCACTCGCAGAAGCATCGTCGTGCTCATCTCTGATCTCTACGAGGAACCGCAATCGGTTCTGCGTGCGGTAAGCTACCTGAAGAACAAGGGGAACGATGTTCTCGTCTTCCAGGTGCTCGACCCCGCCGAAATCGATTTTCCGTTCGAGGGACCCGTGCATTTCGAGGATCTCGAAAGCGGCGAGAAGATACCCGTGGTCCCCGAGCGCCAGCGGGAACAGTATCAGCAGCTGATCCAGACCCATCTGAATCAGCTGGCGCAGTTGCTGGTAGAAAACCGCATTGACTACTTCCTGTTCAATACGTCGAAGCCGCTGGACCATGCTTTGTTCGTGTATCTGTCACGTCGGGAAAAGCAAGGCAGGTCGCGCTGATGGGTTTCTCGTTTCTCGCGCCTGCCTTTCTGGCTGGATTGGCGGCCGTCGCTATTCCCATCCTGATCCATCTGACGCACCGGGAACGGAAGGACGCGATCGCGTTTCCCTCGCTGATGTTCGTGAAACGGATTCCGTATCGCACGACACGGCGCCAGCGAATTCGCCACTGGCTTCTGTTCCTGATGCGGACGGCAGCCGTCGTGCTGGTGGCTGCTGCGTTCGCACGGCCGCTACTCGAGGACGCGGGCGCGTCTGTGGTGGGAGACGGGGGCGCGCAAGAGCTGGTCATCTTGTTGGATCGGTCGCACAGCATGGGCTACGGCGATCGCTGGGAGCGCGCCGTTTCCGCCGCACGACGGGCGGTGGACGGGATGGGACCGGAAGACCGTGCGACGCTGGTTGTCTTTGCCGACCGAGCGGAGGCCGTCACGCAGCCGACAGCGGATCGCGCGATCCTGCTCGCCGCCCTCGACGAGGCCAGGCTGAGTTCTAGGGCCACGCGTTACGGGCCCGCCCTCCAGTTGGCCGGCGAGATCGTCGGTCGCTCGGATCGGCCGCGGCCAGAGGTCTTGCTGATCACCGACTTCCAGAAGACCGGCTGGGACGCGCGCCAGACCGTCAAACTGCCCGAGGGGACGACCCTGAGATACGTGGATCTCTCCGACGAGGACGCCGCGAACGTGGCCGTGATCGCGGCGACCGTGGTCAGGGACGATCAGGGTGGTCGAGGGCGAGTCGCCGTGACGGCTCACGTCGCGAACCTGGGAGACGAGCCGCTGACCGACGTCCGGGTGACGCTGGAGCTCGACGGCGAGAGCGTCGCGACGCAGATGACGGAGGTCGAAGCCCGCGGCGGCAGTCGGGTCCAGTTCGCGGCAGTCGTCCTGCCTGGGCGGCCTGTGCGAGGAGAGGTGCGGGCCGGCGACGACGACTTGTCGGCGGACAACGCCTTCCGCTTCGTAGTCGCGCCGCAGGACCCGGTCTCGGTGCTGATGGTGGAGCCGCGCAGTGCAGGTTCCGACCACAGTCTGTACCTACTGCGGGCGCTTTCGATCGGGAGCCAACCGCAGTTCGGCGTCGATGTCCGTCGTGTGAGCAATCTGACGGTGGACGATCTGAGCGACCGGTCGGTGGTCATACTGAACGACGCGCCGTTCCCCGCGGGAGCGGTGGGTCGGCGCCTGAGCGATTTCGTGGAAGCGGGAGGTGGCTTACTGGTGCTATTGGGTCGTCGTAGCCCGCCGAGCGTCTGGCCGGCCGAAGGCCTCGCCCTCGTACCCGGTTCGTTCGGTGCGCCGATCGACCGGGCCGCCGAAGGTGGCGGGACTCTGGGTTATCTGGACTACGACCACCCAGCCTTCAAGCTGTTTCGCGAGCCGAGGAGCGGTGACTTCTCGGCCGCCCGCTTCTTCCGCTACCGGCGGCTCGAGATCGCGGATCCTGCACGGGTCCTGGCGCGCTTCGATGATGGAGGGGCGGCGCTGGTTGAGGGCGAGCACGGGGACGGCACGGTAATGGTCTGGGCCTCCGGTCTCGAGAACTTCTGGAACGATCTGACGGTTCAACCGGTCTTTCTGCCGTTTGCCCATCAGCTGGTCCGGCATCTTTCCGGGTACAGGGAACCTCAGCTCTGGTTTCGGGTCGGAGACGTGATCGATCTAGCTGGAGTTGATGCGTTCGCCGGCGACGCGTTGGATGTGGGTGCGGAGCTCGTGGCTGAGAACCAAGCGGGCGATCCTCGTGTTCTGCGTCTGGGCCCCGAGTCGCGGTACTTCGAGTTGACCGAGGCCGGCTTCCACCGGATCCGTGCGGCGAGCGGCAGCGAGGACCGTGTCTTCACCGCAGCGGCGAACATCGAGCCGGCGGAGTCGGATCTCGCCGTTCTCGATCCGGACGAGTTGGCAAACACGGTGACGGTGACTGGAGACGTTGATGCTCGAGTCACGGAAGCGATGATTCTGTCGCCGGAGGAGCGGGAACAGCGTCAGGGTCTGTGGTGGTACCTGTTGATGGGCGCCGCCGCTCTTCTGATTCTCGAGACTTTGATATCGAACCGAGTATCGCGATCAGCGGCAGCCTAGAGTAGGGGAGGAGCAAAGGAATGCGATCCAGATCGGGGCATGACCAGCTTGTCCGTGTGATTCGCGCGGTTCGGCGGCGCTGGCGCCTGAAGGTAGCATTGCGCGGCGCAGCTATCGTAGTGGGAGCGGCCCTGCTCGTGTTCCTGATCTCGGCCTACGGCATGGACCGTCTCCGATTCACGCCAACGGCCGTCATCGTCTTTCGTGTTTTCGCCTATGCCGCACTGCTCGGATTGATCGTTCGATTCCTGGTACTTCCGCTGTCGCGGCGCGTGTCGGATGAACGAGTGGCCCTTTACCTCGAGGAACACGAGCCGTCGCTGGAGGCGCGTTTGTTGAGCGCCGTCGAGCTGGGCAGTGCAGAGAAAGGTTCGTCGGCCGGCGGCTTCTCGCCGCTGCTGGTGGAGAAGCTGGTGGAGAACGCGGCTGAGCGGTGTCGCGCCATAGACTACGGCCGCGGGGTCGAGGCCAGGCCGTTGGCGCAGTCATCGGGTCTTCTGGTCGGTACCACGCTACTCGCCGCAATCGTCTTGCTGCTGTCGCCGCCGTTCGTTCGGCACAGCACTCCCTATTTGATCCCGCTGGGAGAGGCGAGCCCGGACAACCCGTACCGAATCGAGGTGTCGCCTGGGAACACGCGAGTGGCCATGGGCGCCGAGGCGAAGATCACCGCTCGCCTATTCAATTTCGACTCGGATCAGGTCGAGATCGCGGTGCAGCGCGGTCCGCAGGGAGACTGGGAGCGCCTTCCCATGGCATGGGAGGAGGAATCCGGCGAGTATCTGTTCTTCCTGTTCAACCTGGATGACGAGACCGAGTACTTCGTCGAGGCGAGCGGAGTTCGCTCTTCTCTTTTTCGGATCGAGGTCGCGGAGCTTCCCTACGTGCAGCAGTTGACGTTGGAATATCACTTCCCGGCGTACACTGGACTCAGCCCTCAGCGTCAGGAGAACGGTGGTGATATCGCCGCGCTGAGGGGCACGGAGGTTCGATTCTACGTCATGCCGACGGTCCCGGTCGCGTCGGGTGCGATAGCGATCGAGGGGCAGGACTCGCTGCCGCTGACGCCATCTGAGGATGGCACTTTGACGGCAAGCCTGAGCGTGAGGCAGGACGGTTTGTACCGCATCGCGTTCGAGAGCCTGGCCGGGGACCGCGTTGTCGGTTCTCCCGACTACCTCATCGATGTGTTGACGGACCAGCCGCCTATCGTGGCGTTCACGAAGCCCGGCCGTGACATCAAGGTCACCAATATCGAGGAAGTGTTCGTCGAGGTCGAGGCGCAGGACGACTACGGCATTCGCCAGCTCGAGCTCACCTACTCGGTCAACGGCGGGCCGGAGCAGACGCAGCAGCTGTACGACGGCCGCAGGAAGGACGTCGTTGCCGGGCACACGCTCTATCTGGAAGAGTTCGAGCTCGTGCCGGGCGACTTCATTTCGTACTACGCTCGCGTCACGGACGACAACCGCGTCAGCGGGCGGCAGCGTGCGACGACCGACATCTATTTCATGGAAGTACGCCCCTTCGACCGGGAGTTTCGTCAGGCCGATCAGTCCGGCATGGCGGGCGCCGGCGGAGCGGGTTTCGACAGCTCGCTGTCGCAGAGACAGCGGGACGTGATCGCTGCCACGTTCAAGATGGTGCGCGACCGCGAGGCCTACTCGGACGAAGAGTATCAGCAGAACCTGGCCACACTGGCTCTCGCGCAGGGAAGATTGCGCGAGCAGGTCGAGCGGCTCGCGGAGCGAATTGGCGCTCGCGGTATCGTCCAGCTCGACTCGGCCTTCCAGGGCGTGGCGGAGGCTCTGCCGAGGGCGGCCGAAGCGATGCGCGAGGCCGAGGCGCTTCTTGGTGAGCGGAGGCCGAGCGAAGCGCTGTCGCCGGAGCAGCGAGCGTTACAGCAGCTGCAGCGCGCCGAGGCGGCCTTCCGGGAGGTGCAGGTAGGCCGCGATAATCCGGCGGCCGGCGGCGGTGGCGGCGGCGGACAGCCCGACGCGGAGGAGTTGGCCGAGCTGTTCGAGTTGGAGCTCGACAAGCAGCGGAACCAGTACGAACGAGTGCAGCGTGACCGGCAGCAGCAGATCGGCGAGCAGATAGACGAGACGATGCAGAAGCTGCAGGAACTGGCCCGCCGTCAGCAGCAGGAGAACGAGCGGCTCAGAGCTCGTGCGAACGAATCCCAGGGCCAAGGCGGCTCCGGCCGCTCGCAGCGCCAACTGGCCGAGGAGGCGGAGGAACTGGCGCGCAAGCTAGAACGACTGTCGCGGGAGCAGTCGCTGCCGGAGATGAACCAGACGGCCCAAGAGCTCCGGCAAGCGGCGGAGGACATGCGCCAAGCTGCGGCGAACCGAAGGAGCGGTGGGGTAGCCGAGGGCGTGTCTGCTCTGGATCGGCTGAGGGAGGCCAGGAGGCTGCTGGACGAGAATCGCTCGGCCGGTCTGGAGAACGAGGTTGAAGACGCCTTGCGACGGGCGGAGCGGCTTGCCGAGGAGCAGCGCGGCGTGACGCGCGAGGTCGAGCGCCTGGATCGGCCCGGCGCAGATCAGTACGAGCGCCTGCGCCGGCTGATGGAGCGGAAGGAGGAGATGGCCGCTGAGGTCGGCGATCTCGAGGCTCAGCTCGATCGTTTGGCCCGTGATTCGAGGCGCGAGCAGCGGGACGCATCTCGAAAGCTGCAGGAAGCGGCGAACTCGATCCGCGACGACAAGCTGGAAGACAAGATCCGGTACTCGCGGGGCGTAGTTCAGCAGCGAACTCCGGAATACGCACGCAACTTCGAGCAGCAGATCGCGGAGGATATCGAGCGGCTACGAGAGCGGATCGACGCTGCCCGCGAGGCTATCGGTGAGACGAAGGAACAACGACTCGCCCGTACGCTGGATCGCACGCGCGATCTCGTGCGGTCGCTCGAGTCGCTGGAGGAACGCACGCAGCCCGGCGAGAGCGCGGCTGAGGGGCAGCAAGAGGGCCAGCGTTCGGCGGGGGAGCCTGCGGGCGGCGAGCGGCGGGGCCAGCCGCGAGAAACCGAGGCTTCCACGACAGACGGATTCCCCGGATTCAGGCCCGGCGATGCGCGCCAGTTCCGGAGCGAGTTCGGCGAGCGGCGCGGCGAGGCCGAGCGCCTGCGCGAGGAGCTGGCTCAGGAAGGGCTGGATACGGACGAGTTGGACGCGATCATAGCCCGTCTGCGCCAGCTGGAGCGCGAGCGACCGTACGGCGACCCCAGAGGGTTGGCCGAGCTGCAGGCTCAGATCATCCAGGACCTCAAGGAATTCGAGTACGCACTCCGCCGCGAGCTGGGCGGAGGAGACTCGCGCCGCCTGCTGCTGACGGGCTCCGACGAGGTGCCTCCGGGCTACCGCGAGCTGGTGGAAGAGTACTACAAGTCGCTGGCCGAGCAGGGATCAGAGAACAGGCAGTAGGCGCGCCAACCGGAACGCCACCATTCCTGATCCGGGGCTGTCTGCGTTGCCGGCTTTGCACACCTATAGGCGACGCCAGCGAGCACTGGCGCATAGAGCCTCACCCTAGGTAAGATCTCGTACCCGAAATACGCTTTGACCGATGTCCCGTTGTCCGCTTGGGCGGCCGCAGCGGGTCCGTCCAACAGGCTTGGCCGCTCTACGAGAGGAAGGAATGTCGAATCGCATCAGTCCCAACGTCCGCGCGGTGGCAGAGCTGTATCGAGGCTTTCTGCGAGACCCAGACTCGGCCGATCCCGGCTGGCGGAGCGTGTTCGAGGACCTGGACGCGGAGGCGCGCGACTGGCTGGAGTCCACCGATGGAGTCGGATCGGCAACGCTACCCGTCGAGCCCCCCTCGACGATGGCGGACGCCAGGTTGGCCGCGCTCGATTCGGTTCGGGCGCTCATGCTGGTCCGGACGTACCGCGTGCGCGGCCATCTAGAGGCCGACCTGGATCCGCTGGGCCTGGCTTCCAAAGAGCTCCACTCCGAGTTGGACCCTGAGAGCTATGGGTTCGGCGAGGCGGACATGGACCGACCGATTTACCTGCATGGTGTGTTGGGATTGGAGAGCGCCACGGTGCGCGAGATCTTGCAGGTCTTGCGGAGGGACTATTGTGGCACGATCGGGCTCGAGTTCATGCATCTGCAGGACCCCGAGCAGAAAGCCTGGATCCAGATGGCTATGGAGGGGGTGCTCCATCGGACAAAGCTGAAGAACGAGGCCAAAATCGAGATCCTCGAGCGACTGACCGCGGCCGAGAGCTTCGAGAAGTTCTTGGACCGGAAGTACACGGGCACCAAGCGGTTCGGCCTCGATGGGGGCGAGTCGGCGTTGCCGGCGCTGGAGACGATCGTGCGCGCGGCGACCGAGATGGACGTCCGCGAGATCGCCATCGGGATGGCGCACCGTGGCAGGCTGAACGTGCTCGCCCATGTCATGCAGAAGCCGCTCGCGGCGATTTTCCACGAGTTCCAGGGCGGCGCTGCGGCGCCGGACGAGATCGGCGGCTCTGGAGACGTGAAGTACCACCTGGGCACCTCAACCGACAGGGAGATCGCCGGCCGGTCGGTGCACCTGTCACTCGTGCCGAACCCGTCACACCTGGAAGCGGTGGACGCGGTAGTAGCGGGGAAGGTGCGCTCGAGCCAGGACCAGCGCGGCGATACTCAGCGGTGCCACGTCATGGGCGTGCTGATCCACGGCGACGCGGCTTTTGCCGCGCAGGGCGTCGTGGCGGAGACCCTCCAGTTCACCGACCTGGAAGGCTATACGACGGGTGGCGTCATCCATCTCATCATCAACAATCAGATCGGATTCACCACCAGCCCGGTGGCAGCGCGTTCCGGTCCGTATCCATCCGACCTGGCCAAAGCGATCCAGGCGCCGATCGTTCACGTCAACGGCGACGATCCGGAGGCTGTGGTTTTGGCGGCGACCCATGCCGCACGCTATCGGCAGATCTTCAAGCGCGATGTGGTCATCGATCTCTGGTGCTACCGGAGGCACGGGCACAACGAGGGTGACGAACCGGCGTTCACCCAGCCGCTCATGTACGAGAAGATCAAGAGCCAGACGCCGGTGCGCGAGGTCTACGCCCGCAGGCTTGTGGAAGAAGGCGTGGTCACGCAAAAGGACGTCGATGATCTGCTTGCCGGTTGGGAGGAGCGCCTGGACAAAGAGTTCGAGGCGTCCAAGACCTACGCGCCAGCCAAAGCCGACTGGCTGGGCGGCGCCTGGTCGGGCCTCAAGCCAATGCCAGGCTACGACGCTCCCCGCGGCAATACGGGTGTCGAGCTCGAAAAGCTGAAAGAGGTCGGTCGAGCGCTGACGGCCGTGCCCGAGGGCTTCAACATCAACCGCAAGATCCAGCGTCAGCTCAAGGCCAAGCGGGCCATGTTCGAGAGCGGCCAAGGGTTCGATTGGTCGACGGCCGAGGCGCTGGCCGTCGGCACGCTTCTCACGGAGGGGCATCCGGTTCGGCTCTCAGGCGAAGACAGCAATCGCGGCACCTTCTCACACCGACACGCAGCGTGGATCGATCAGCGAAGCGAAATACGGTATGTACCGCTCAACCACATCCGCGAAAAGCAGGAGCGATTCGAGGTCGTGGACAGCCCGCTCAGCGAGTACGGCGTGTTGGGCTTCGAGTACGGCTATGCCATGGACGAGCCCTGGGCACTGGTCATGTGGGAAGCGCAGTTCGGCGACTTCTCCAACGGAGCTCAGGTGATCATCGATCAGTTTCTTGCCGCGGGCGAGTCGAAGTGGCTGCGCATGAGCGGACTCGTCGCGCTGTTGCCGCACGGATACGAGGGCCAGGGCCCCGAGCATTCTTCCGCACGCCTCGAGCGGTTTCTGCAGATCTGTGCCGAGGACAACATTCAGGTGGTCAACTGCACGACTCCGGCGAACTACTTTCACGCTCTGCGCCGCCAGCTCCATCGCAACTTCCGCAAGCCGCTGATCGTGATGACACCGAAGTCGCTGCTGAGGCATAAACGCGCGGTGTCCAAGATCGAGGACTTCGCCCCGGACAGCCACTTTCAAACCGTGATGGCATGCGAGGAGTTTCCCTGCGACCCCGAGCAAGCGAAACAACTGGTGTTATGCAGCGGCAAAGTGTACTACGATCTTCTCGAGGAGCGTGAGCGGCGCGGGGCGAGTGAGGTCCACCTCCTGCGGTTAGAGCAGCTCTATCCCTTCCCGGCCCATGGATTGGCTCAGATGCTGGAGCCCTACAAGCGCTGTTGTCTCGTATGGGCGCAGGAAGAGCCGCGAAACATGGGGGCTTGGAGCTTCGTCCGTGATCTGATCCCGAGGGTCGCGGAGAAAGTGGGTTGTGCGCACACGGTGCCGCGCTACGCGGGGCGAGAGGCCTCGGCATCGCCGGCGACGGGTATCCATGCGCGCCACAAGACGGAGCAAGCGAAGCTCGTCGATGAGGCGCTGACAGTCGGGAGCGACATCGTCAACCGGATATTCTGCGGCAAGCCGGTGCGTTGAGCGTCGTCTGCGATAGGACGGTAGGGTAGGGCGTTCGGACGGTAGACCGGGCGCCGTGCTCATAGAGAGGTCAAGAGGGAATGGCTATCGATATCTTGGTGCCCGATCTCGGCGAATCGATCGGCGAGGCGACAGTTGCGACGTGGTTCAAGCAGCCCGGCGAAGCGGTAGCGGCCGACGAGACGCTTCTGGAGCTCGAGACGGACAAGGCAACGCTCGAGGTCCCGTCGCCTAGCGCAGGCGTGCTGACCGAGATCCTCGTACCCGAGGGAGAGGACGTGGCTGTGGGTGCTGTCCTCGGTCGCATCGAGGAGGGTGTAGCGGCCGCGGGCGCGGCGGTGGCGCAAGCGAAGCCCGAGCCCGCGGCTGCGCCGACCGCTGTTGCGCCAGAGGCTGCCGCTGTCGGCGAGCCAGAGTCGGCCACCGAGGCATCGCCGGAACCCGTACCCTCGACGCCCGTCGGGCTCGACCCGGGCGCGGTGCCTCGCAGCGGGCCTGGCAGCACGGTAACCCTCGCGGACCTGCGCACGTTCTTCGGGCAGAGTGCTCGTGATGCCGTCGAGCGATCGCCAGGTGAGTCGCGGCGCGAAGAGCGGGTGAAGATGTCGCGGCTGCGGCGAACGATCGCGGCGCGGTTGAAAGAAGCTCAGAACACGGCCGCGATACTTACGACCTTCAACGAGGCGGACATGAGCGCCGTCATCGATATCCGCAAGCGCCACCGTGATGACTTCGAGGAGCGATACGGCGTACGGCTGGGCTTCATGTCGTTCTTTGTGAAAGCGATTGTCGGGGCGCTGAAGGAGATGCCGGAGGTCAATGCGGCGATTGATGGCGATCACATCGTCTACCGGCACTACTACGACATCGGGATTGCTGTCAGCACTGATAGCGGGCTCAAGGTACCGGTCGTGCGAGATTGCGATCGCAAGTCGTTCGCGGAGCTGGAGAAGGACATCGCCCAGCTGGCTGAGAAAGCTAGGGACGGCAGCCTCTCGCTGGAGGAGATGGAGGGAGGGACGTTCAGTATCACGAACGGGGGCGTTTTCGGCTCGCTGCTTTCGACGCCTATTCTCAACCCGCCGCAATCGGCGATTCTCGGGCTGCACAAGATCCAGGAGCGACCCGTGGTGATCGACGGCCAGATTGCGCTTCGGCCGATGATGTACCTGGCGATGTCATACGACCACCGGCTGATCGATGGTCGTGAATCGGTGACGTTCTTGGTAAGGGTCAAAGAGCTGATCGAGAAGCCGCAGCGCCTGCTGCTCGATGCGTGAGGCAAGGAGCTGACGATGGGCGGAAGTCAGTAAGCGCTTCGCATCGGAGAGCGCCGGCACAGGCGATCATGCTGATCGACTACAGGGAGTGAGATGAGCGAGACAAAGGGAGGAGACAGAGCCACGCAGGGCGAACGAGGAATCGACCTGCCTCTACAACCGATTCGTCGCCTTACCGCTCCGCTCGAACGGTTCATGCACGTAGAGGCGGCCAGCGGGATCGTGCTGCTTTTGACCACGATCGTCGCTCTCGTTTTGGCCAACTCGACTCTGTCGAGCGGGTTCCTCGGATTCTGGCGCACCGAGGTTGGCTTCAGTATCGGCTCGTTCGATATGCACCACTCGCTGAAGCATTGGATCAACGATGGGCTGATGGCGATCTTCTTCTTCGTCATCGGCCTCGAGGTGAAGCGCGAGTTGGTGATCGGCGAGCTACGCGATCCGCGTCGCGCCTCCTTGCCGATCGTGGCCGCTCTGGGCGGGATGGTCGCACCGGCCGCGGTCTATCTCGCGCTGCAGGCCGGTGGTCCCGGTGCTAGGGGTTGGGGCATCCCGATGGCCACCGACATCGCGTTCGTCGTCGGCTGCATGGCGATCCTGGGCAAGCGCGTGCCCATCGGCTTCCGAGTGTTGCTGCTGTCACTGGCCATCGCCGACGACATCGGAGCGATCCTCGTGATCGCCATTGGCTACACGGAATCGCTTGATACTACGTCGCTGATATTGGGTTTTGTCGGGCTCGGCCTGGTGGCCGGGCTGGCGCGGCTTGGCGTGCGCAGCTTTCTCGTGTATACCGTTATTGGGGCGCTCGTCTGGCTTGCGTTCCACGAATCGGGCGTGCACGCCACCATCGCCGGCGTGCTGCTCGGCCTGATGACTCCGACTCGAGCGTTCGTGGGTCAAGGGCTGTTTGGAGACTTTCTTGATCGGGCCACCGAGATCTTCCACGGCGGAACGTGGGACGAGGAGTCGCATCGAGCGATAAAGGTGGCGCGGTTCCGGCAGATCGCCCGCGAGACCGTGTCGCCGGTCGAGTACTTGGAGGGCGTGCTCCATCCCTGGGTGGGCTTCTTCATCATGCCGATCTTCGCGTTGGCCAACGCCGGCGTGCCATTCGAGATGTCCGACTTCGCCGACCCGATCGCGCATGCCGTGGCAGCCGGCCTGGTGATCGGAAAGCCACTGGGCATAGTCTTCTTCAGCTTCGTCGCCATTCGTATCGGTCTTGCGAGGTTGCCGAACGGCGTCAGTTGGGGTGTGCTAACCGGCGGCGGCTTTCTGGCAGGGATCGGCTTCACGATGGCTCTATTCATCGCGGGGCTCGCGTTGGAAGGGGACGTGCTCGATGCGGCGAAGGTAGGCGTGCTCGGTGCGTCGACTGTCGCGGCGCTGATCGGTATGGCTCTGCTCATCTGGTTGTTGCCGAGGTCGGCTTCCGCGGACTCATGAGTCGGATCTCGGATCGCGAATGCTGTTACTCTTGGTGGGAGGACAATGTGAGGAAGATTCCTGCAATTCTGGTGGCGCTAGCCTTCGCTGCGTGTGCAAGTCCGGACCGGCCGCTGGAGGTCCAACCGCTGGTCGATGCCGCGTGGCTGCTCGAGAACGTCGATGCCGTCGTCACGCTCGATATCCGGCAGGATCGGCCGGAGGCCGCGTACGCGACCGCACACATACCCGGCGCCGTGCACTCGCCTTACGGGACGGATCCTTGGCGTGTAACGCAGGATGGGGTGCCGGGCATGATGCCGCGCGTTCAAGATCTCGAGCTTCTGATCGGAGCGCTCGGCATCTCGAACGATGACTACGTCGTCATTGTCCCCGCGGGCGCGTCCGCCGTCGAGTTTGGGTCCGCCACGCGCGTCTACTGGCAGTTCAAGGTGCTGGGACACGAGAAGGTCGCAATCCTGAACGGCGGCTTCGGCGCCTGGACGCAGGCAGGGTACGCTACGGAGGCGGGAGCAACCCGACGACCGCCGGCAACATACACGGCCAATCTCCAGCCACGACTGATTGCCAGCAAGGAGGACGTAGTGGCGGCGCTGGAGAGCGGTACGCCGCTTATCGACGCGCGCTCGGGTAACTACTACCGCGGC
Organism: Gemmatimonadota bacterium; assembly: GCA_039589375.1. Classification (GTDB taxonomy): domain Bacteria; phylum Gemmatimonadota; class Gemmatimonadetes; order Palauibacterales; family KS3-K002; genus JASFMO01. Next base: position 15,091 of record JBDHHL010000015.1, read on the forward strand.
GAGGTGAAGAGTCGGGCTTCGGAACGCCACGGCACGATTGCCGGCGCGAAGCACGTGCCGCCCGAGATGATGACGGTCGGCAATCGCGGCGTCCTGGTCGATTCCGCTGCCGTCGCGTCGCTCTGGAACGAGGCCGGCGTTCCGCTCGAAGGCGAGCAGATAACGTTCTGCAATATTGGCCATCTCGCGTCGCTGGCATGGTTCGCCTCGTACGAGGTGCTCGGTAACAAGGAGGCCAGACTTTACGACGGGTCGATGGTGGAGTGGTCGGCCGATCCAGAGTTGCCGATGGACAACACCGACAACCCGGATCGGGAGTAGAACTTCGCCCTAGTCGTGGAAGAGCATCGCGGACGGGATCTCCTGCTTCTCGATGCCGGGACCGTCGAAGGCGAGCGTGAGTGCGACGCCGCCGGCTCCTTGGAAGAACTGCAGCTCTAGCGAATGCAACCCGGCTTCGAGGGCGATGAATCCCGAGCGCTCGCGGGCGCCGTGTATCCCGTCGTTGTCGGCGACGACCTGACCGTCGATCAGCAGGTGGCTCCCGTCGTCAGACGTCAGGTAGAACCCGTAGACGCCGGTCTGCGGAATGTCGATGAAGCCTCGGAAGTAGAGGCCGAAGTACTCGCCGCGGTCGCCGACTCCGTGGTCGATGCGCTCGCTGACGGCCGAGGAGGCCGGCGTCTGTGTGCCGAAGTCCGGCAGGCGGCGCCACAGACTGTCCGACTCGAAATAGTCGAATCGCAGACCTGGCGCCCTTTCGTCGACCGAGACAGGCGACCGCGGCCGGGTCTTCTCGAACCTGTATGTGCTGACGCGGCTGGCAGTCCCGTCTTCCCTGAGGGTGCGGGCTTTCACGACGGTCGACTCCGAGATCGTGAAACCCGAGTCATAGCGCGGCGACCGTTCGGTCGGGTCCCGACCGTCCGTCGTGTAGTGGATGGCTCCTGCCGGACCGCTCGGAAGGAACTCCACCATGGCTTCATCGATGAAGATCGGCGTGCGATTGGTCACGCGTGGGGCGAAGATACCCCGGTGGGCCAGCGCGATCGCTTCCGGCTCGATCTTGGCGATTTGCCGATCATAAGTCAGAAGACCGTTGTTCTCCGTCTCGATGTCGGTGATCTGTGTGTAGACAGCGGCGCTTAGGCCGTGGTACCGAGCGGCGGCCAGCAGGATCTCCAGATAGTCCTCGAAGCGCTGAGTCATGCTCTCCCGATCGGGGAAGAGCGCGTAGCCCCAGCCCTCCTCGGTCCAAGTGTGTCCGGGCACGTTGAACCCCAGCCCGCCGTATTCGCCCAGCACGGCAGCGCGCCCGGCCTCCGGTTCGGGAGGATTCGGCGCCGGATAGGAGTGGAGGTCGATAACATCGCCGAAGCCGCGGTCGTACCAACCGCTTGCGTGATTCACCAGCCGCGTCGGGTCTGTCTCCCGCACCAACTCGACGATTCGCCTTGTGTCGTACTGTCCCCAGCCCTCGTTGAAGGGCACCCACATCACGATGCTCGGGTGGTTTCGGTGCGTCACGACTAGTCGGCGCAGCTCGGTCTCGAATTGCGATGTTGCCGCCGGGTCCGCCGGTACGTCGGAGCCGCGCGACCGTAGAGGGATGTCCGCGTTCGGCATGTCCTGCCAAATGAGGATCCCCATCCGGTCGCAGAGGGAGTAGAAGGTCCGCGGCTCGACCTTCACATGCTTGCGCAGCATGTTGAAGCCCATGGCCTTGATCATCTCGAGGTCGTAGGCCATCGCCTCTTCGGTCGGAGCGACGTAGAGCCCGTCGGGCCAGTAGCCCTGGTCCAACGGTCCGCTCTGGAACACGAACTCGTTGTTCAGCAACAACCGCAGGACGCCGCGCTCGTCTTCTCCTATCGAGACCTTTCGCATCCCGAAGTACCCGTGCACCGAGTCGACAGGTTGGCCTTCGTGCAGCAGGCGGATCGCCAGATCGTAGAGGAATGGGTCGTCCGGCGACCAAAGGCGCGGCCGTTGCACAGTCAATTCTAGAGATTCTCCGGGAGCGCCGTCCGCGCTCGTCACGACCGAACCGTCAGCGAGCGCGGCCACCTGAATAAGGTCGTCGCCGTGCGTGCCAGTGGTCTCGACGATGACGGTCACGCGCTGCTCATCGATGTCAGGCACGGCGCGGTAGTCCTCGATCGCGACCTCTGGGACCGGCTCGAGCCAGACCGTTCCCCAGATACCTGTCACCGAAGTGTAGAAGATGCCCCCGGGTTCCCTGACCTGCTTGCCGCGGGGCTGCGTCCCCGCGTTCGTGGGATCCCACACGGCGACCTTCAACTGCTGTGTCCCCTCGCGCAGAGCTTGCGTGATATCGAAAGCGAAAGGGTCGTAGCCACCGCGGTGGCGGCCGACCTCATGGCCGTTGAGCCAGACCTGAGTCTCCCAGTCGACGGCCTCGAAGTGGAGCAGCACGCGCTGGTCCGTCCAAGAGCGCGGCACCTCGAACTCCCGGTGATACCACAGGCGCCGCTCCGGGCCGACCGTGTCGGCCACGCCAGAGAGAGCCGATTCGATGGGGAAGGGAACCAGGATCTCGCCTTGATAGGCTTCGGGACTCGAATCGCGGGCCGTGATGGCGTACTGCCAGAGGCCGTTCAGATTGAGCCACTCTTCTCGGCGCAGCATAGGCCGCGGGTATTCCGGATGAGCGCTCGAGGGCGATACGTCCTCCGTCCAGCGCGTCGTCAAGGGCGCCTGGGCGGGCCTCCAGTCGGGTTCGCCGCCGCAAGCAGCCAGAGCAGTCAATACCAACGCGAGCGTGTATCTCATTCCGCAGAGAACCTGTAGATGGTCGTCGACTGGTACGTGTCACCGGGTCGGAGGACCGTCGAGGGGAAGTGCGGTTTGTTGGGCGAGTCGGGGAAATGCTGGGTCTCGAGGCAGAACCCGGCCCGATGCTCGTACGCCGCGCCGCCTTTCCCGACGTTGCTGCCGTCCAAGAAGTTGCCGGAATAGAACTGGATGCCCGGCTCCGTCGTGTAGACTTCCATCACGCGGCCGCTCACCGGCTCGTGGACCCGCGCTATCAACCGCAGCGAGCCGTCGTAGTCGTCTAGCGCGAAGTTATGATCGTAGCCTCCAGCGAACCGCAGCTGCTGGTCGTCCTGACCTAGTCGCGCGCCGATCGAAGTCGGCGTGCGAAAGTCCATGGGCGTGCCGACGACGTCCATTAGTTCTCCCGTCGGGATCAAGCCGGCATCGATGGGCGTGAAGCGTCCCGCGTTCAGCGTCAGTTCGTGACCGAGTACGTCGCCCGAGGCGTGTCCAGCTAGGTTGAAGTAGCCGTGGTGTGTCAGGTTCACGACCGTAGCCTTGTCCGTCTCGGCCTCGTACTCGATTCTTAGCTCGTCAGCGTCGGTGAGGGCGTATGTGACGGCCACACGCAGGCGCCCGGGGTACCCCTCCTCGCCGTCCTCGCTGACATAGCGGAGCCTCACGCCTGCTTCGTCGGCGGCGCCGTAGGGCTCGCCGCTCCAGACGACCTTGTCGAAGCCCTGCAACCCACCGTGCAGGTGGTTCTCGCCGTCATTGGCCGCGAGGGTGTATTCGACATCGTCCAGAGTGAAGCGGCCGCCGGCGATTCGGTTCCCATAGCGCCCGATGAGGGAACCGAAGTACGGCGAACCAAGCAGGTAGGCGTCCAGCGAATCGTAGCCGAGCACGACGTCGGCGAGCTCGCCGCTGCGGTCCGGAATCAGCAGCCGGGTCACGATACCGCCGTAGTTGGTGATGGAGACCTCGAGGCCGTTCGAGTTCGTCAATGTGTAGAGGCTGACCTCGGTCCCGTCCTCGGTCGTGCCGAACGGCACTTCGTGATGGGAGAGCATTTGGACCTGAACCTTGTCTGAGCTATCGGATCCGTCACCTTGAGCGCGACACGCTACTGCGACGGCAAGAACGAGCGTTGCTAGCAGTCTCATCTGACCTTCCCGGCATGGGCGGCAAGATGGTTGGATTGAGTAGACTGGCTCGCCGGCAGCTACCGGTCAAGTGAGAGTCCGGCTATGCAGCGCAGCTTGACTAGAGGCTGGTGAGCAGCGCCTGGAATCGGGGGTATCCTCGCAACGAATCGAGGTCGGGATCGTTCTCGATCCAGCCGCGGTTCCCGAAGCCGACTTTCACGGCGTCTTCGAGACAGGCGATGGCCTTGTCCGGCTCTTCCTCGAGCGCGTAGAGGCAGGCCACGTTGTACCGGACCCCAGCGTCTTCCGGATCGATCTGCAACGCTCGCAAGGCCCAATGCAGCCCCTCTTCCTTGCGCCCCAGACGGCACAGCGAGACGGCCCGCATGGTGGCCGCACGGGGGTCGTCGGGGTTGAGATCCATGTGCTTCTCAGCGACCTCGAGCGCGCGGGCGTATCCTGCCTGGGCCTTGTCGTCGTTGCCGAGCGCTTCGTGCGACTGAGCGGCAAAGAACGCCGCCTGGTAGTCCTCGCGCACCCGCGAGGCCTCGTCGAACAACTGCGCAGCCTGCTCGAGCTTGCCTTGTTGGAAACAACCTCGGGCGAAGAAGTAGCGGGCCTCGAACTGTCTGGGGTCGAGGCGGATTGCGGTCTCGAACTCGCTCTCGGCCTCCTCGAAGCGCTTTTGCAGGACGAGCGCGAATCCGCGCGCAGCGTGCGCCTCGGCCAGATCCGGATCCAGCTCTAGAGCCTTGAGGCTCGCCCTGTCAGCCCCTTCCAGGGTGCCTTCGCTGGTCGGATAGTACATGTGGATCAGCGCGCTGGCGCTCGCGACACCGGCGTAGGCCAGCGCGTAGTCCGGATCGACCTCGATGGCCCGATTGTACATCTCCTGCGCGAACTCGAGGCTCTTTCGGCGGTTCTGGTGGAAAAACTGGCGACCGCGCAGGTAATACTCGTACGCCTTGACGTTGGCGGTCGGCACCTTCGCCAGCGCCCGGCGCTCCTCATCGCGCAGGAGTACGCGTAGGGCGCGCACGACGTTCTCCGCGATCTCGTCCTCGATCGCGAAGACGTCCTTCATCTCGCGGTCGTATCGCTCCGACCAGAGGTGGAAGCCGCCGGCAACGTCTACTAGCTGCGTCGTGATCCGCAATCTGTTGCCGGCCACCTGCACGCTGCCCTCCAGGACGGAACCCACGTTCAGTTCGTTTCCGATCGTGCGGACATCCTCGCTCTTACCCTTGTACGCGAACGCGGAAGTGCGCGAGACGACCTGGAGCCCTTCGATCCTGGTCAGCGCGTTGATGACCTCTTCAGTGATCCCATCGCTGAGATACTCAGCGTCCGCGCTGTCGCTCATGTTGGCGAAGGGAAGTACGGCGATCGACTTCGGCCCTTTGCCGTTGCGGTCAACCCGGCTCCTGACCGGACGCGAGCGACCTCTCGCCCAGGCGAGCGCGAGAACCAGCGGGAGGCAGAGCAGCCACACCACGAGGATTCTGTCGGTCACCGACGTCGACCAGGAGAACCGTCGTGTCGCCCAATCCGAGAACTCGAGCAGGCCCCAGCCGGCCGCCAGGTAGACGCCGAGTACGTGAAGGACACGGCGTCGAATCAGTTCGCCAATCAGGTTCTTAAGCATATTCTAAATATAGCGCCTAGCTGACAGGACGGCAGCGGGCCGCCCCATTCTGGCGAGCCGAAGCCACGGTGTTGGCCGGATCCATGGTTAGGGCACCGCTCGCGGAAGGGTCGACCGGCACCGGTGCTCTCGAGCCCAATCAACCCGAAATCGGGCTCCGAGGCCTAATCGTGAAAAAAATCTCATAAGGCCTTGACGGGGGTCGATCCGGCACTAGAATGTGTGCATTGGGCTAATCGTGAGAAAAATCTCACAAGGCCACCGGCAGCGATCTAATCTCTAGGGGGAACCGTGGCGGGAGATGACTCGGCCCGGCTCACGAGAGTTGTACTGGAGCGTTTGATGCGGTACTACCGGTGGCTGACCGACTCGACGTTCAGGAAACCGCTCAAGACGGTGACGAGCGCGCAGATCGCCGAAGCCCTGGATATCGATCCGACACAGGTACGCAAGGATTTTGGCGCGATCGGGCTCATAGGGATGGGCCGTGTCGGGTTCGAAGTCTGTGAAGTGTGCC